>JAAYGH010000083.1 GCA_012727825.1 Trueperella sp. | reverse complement strand
TATGGATCATGGCATTGACATCGAGCGCCGGGTTCGCGATGATCTGCTGTCGATCGCCAAGAAACTCGATGCACCCTTGCTCGCCACAAATGATTCACACTATGTGACTGAAGATCAACACACGGTCCAAGAGGCGATGCTCGCGCTCAACTCGGGGACTACCCTCAACGATCCGAATCGATTCCGTTTTGACGGGTCGAGCTACTATCTACGCACAGCCGAGGACATGTGGAACACGTTCGGGCATCTCGATGGTGCGTGTGAAAACACGTTGGAAATTGCGGAACGATGCAACATTAGCTTCGACGAAGAAGCGAACTACATGCCTGAGTTCCCCGTCCCAGAGGGCGAAAATGAGTCCTCTTGGTTCCAGCGTGAAGTGAACGCAGGTCTTCATCGTCGTTACGGTGCCGAGATTCCTGAGGATGTACGTTCACGCGCGGACTATGAGATGGAAGTCATCGTTCAAATGGGCTTCCCGAGCTACTTCCTCGTGGTGTCTGATTACATTCGTTGGGCGCGCTCTCAGGGTATCCGGGTCGGTCCTGGCCGAGGCTCGGGTGCCGGTTCGATGGTGGCCTACGCGCTCGAAATCACTCAGCTTGATCCGATCAAACACGAGTTGCTGTTCGAGAGATTCTTGAATCCCGAACGAATTTCGATGCCTGATTTGGATATCGATTTCGACGATACGCGCCGCGATGAAGTGATCGAATATGTGGAGAACAAGTACGGACACGACAAGGTGGCCCAGGTGGTCACCTTTGGCACGATCAAGGCAAAGCAGTCGCTGAAGGATGCGGCGCGCGTCCTTGGCTATCCGTATGAAATGGGCGAACGTCTGACGAAGGCGATGCCACCTGCCGTCATGGCCAATGACATCCCAGTCAACGATCTGTTCAATACCGCTCACCCGCGTTACTCGGAAGCAGGAGAAATCCGGGAGACCATTGACAATGATCCGGACGCAAAGAAGGTTTACGATCTTGCGTGTGGGCTTGAAGGTATGACACGCCAGACAGGCGTGCACCCCTGTGCCGTGATTATGTCTTCAAAGCCGCTCACCGACGTCATCCCACTCATGAAGAATAAGAAGGATGACCTGATTCTGACCCAGTTCGAATATCCTGAATGTGAGGACCTCGGCCTGATCAAGATGGACTTTCTCGGTCTATCAAATCTCACGGTCATCGAGGGCGCACTGAGGAACATTCGTGAGAACGGCAAGGAAGCTCCGGACGTCGACGCCCTCGCGCTTGACGACAAAAAGACGTACGAACTTTTTGCTCGAGGAGACACGCTAGGCATCTTCCAGTTTGACGGCGCTGGCATGCGCGCACTGCTCAAGCAAATGAAAATGGACACGTTCGCTGATATTTCAGCAGTGTCCGCGCTGTATCGGCCCGGTCCGATGGGTGCGAACTCGCATACCAATTACGCCTTGCGTAAGAACGGCATTCAACCGAAGACCCCGATCCATCCCGAGCTTGAAGAAGCTCTCGAACCAATTCTTGGATCAACCCACGGCCTCATTGTGTTCCAAGAGCAAGTGATGCGTATCGCGCAGCAACTTGCAGGCTTTACGCTCGGCCAAGCAGATATTCTGCGAAAGGCAATGGGAAAGAAGCAGGCGTCGGTGCTGCAGGAGCAGTTCCAGAGCTTCTCGGATGGCATGCAAACCAATGGTTTTTCCCAGAAGGCAATTAAGACCCTCTGGGATGTTCTGTTGCCGTTCTCGAGTTACGCGTTCAACAAGTCGCACTCAGAGGCCTACGCGTTGGTGTCCTACCAGACTGCCTATCTGAAAGCGCACTTCCCGGCCGAGTTCATGGCCGCGCTGTTGACCTCGAAAATGTCGGACAAGACGAAGGTAGCGACCTACCTCGCTGAGTGCCGACGTATGGGCATCAATGTACTTGTACCAGACGTCAACGAATCAGTTGCTGACTACGCTGCGGTTGGCGGTGAGATCCGCGTTGGCTTGCGAGCCGTGCGCAATGTGGGCACGAACGTTGTGGAGGGCATCATTAAGAGCCGCGAGGAGAAGGGCGCGTACACCTCGTTCCAAGATTTCCTCGATAAGATCCCGCTGTCCGCATGTAACAAGCGTTCGATTGAATGCCTGATCAAGGCCGGCGGCTTCGACAGCCTTGGAGAAACCCGCCGCGCGCTCGTTGCGATTGTGGATGAAGCCATTGATTCGGTTACTCCGGTTAAGCGGAACGAGGCAGCGGGCCAGTTTGATCTATTCGCTGCATTCGGTGGTGATCCGGCCGAAGGTCAAGGCTTTGACATCGCTATCCCCGATATTCCCGAATGGGATAAGCAGGAAAAACTCAACTTTGAGCGAGAAATGTTGGGTCTGTACGTGTCCGACCACCCGCTGTCGGGCATGGAAAATTTCCTCAACCGGGCAGCCGACACCAACGTCGTTGATCTACTTGATGATGAATCTGTGTCTGATGGCAGACCTGTCACCATCGCGGGCCTCATTACGTCGGTACAGACGCGTATTACGAAGAAGTCGGGCAAGGCGTGGGCTATTGCCACGATCGAGGATCGCACCGGTCCGATCGACGTGAACTTCTTCCCGAACACCTATCAGCAGGTGTCGTCGATGCTCATCCCCGATACGGTGGTCGTCCTCGACGCCACGGTCTCCGTGCAGGACGATAATCCACTCAAGCTGTTTGCGCGTTCGATGACCTTACCGCCTGTGGGGGAGATCGAACTGAACGTGCCGGTCGATCTCGCAATCGACGAGCGTACGTGCACCACTGAACGTCTGGATCGTCTCGCGGATGTGCTCGCGCGCTATCCGGGAGAGTCAGCGGTGCGGTTGCACGTGAAAAATACTCGGAAAACAACGGTCGTGCAGCTGTCGAACGAGTACGCAGTGACACCCGAACCGAGTCTCTACACCGACCTCAAGGTGCTCCTTGGTCGTGACTGTGTCGTTAACTAAACGCTGGACACGCGCACGGAAAAGTCGCCAACACTGACGACGTCGCCGTCGTCCAGCTTGTGCGAGCGGCGGGTCTCAACCTCACCGTTGACCATAACCTCGCCGATTTCGATGAGTTCGCGTGCGTGAGCACCGCTTTCAGCGAAGTTGGCAAGCTTGACGAATTGGCCGAGTTTAATCGGCAACCTAACAGCGTATTCTTCCATGTGCTTATCGTGCGTCACCAATAGCGTCGATAGCAACAGGATGGGATGAGGTCTCCGACTCGCCCTCGTTGGAGATCGCATCAATAACGGCACGATTGCCCTTGCGCGAGCGCCAGACAAAGAATCCGACGACGGCGGCGAGGACGAGGATCAATGTGACAGGTGAGCCGGCAACCGCACTAATTGCTGCCTCCCAGACTGCCCACCCGATCGTCGTATAGACCAACGCCCAGGCAAGTGCCCCAGGAATCATCGCGGGGGTGTAGCGCGGCCAAGGCATACGAATGAGCCCGGCGCTGAGTTGGACGAGAGACTGGAATCCAACGGTCAGGAATGACAAGGGGATAATAGGCCAACCACGGCGCTGAAGAACCTCGGTGGCGTTCTCGGTTGAGGGCGCGTGGATACGATTGTAAAGCTTAAGACGCCAGCCGCTGTCGGGCCGGCCACGGGTCATGATGAAATTCCCCATGTAGCGACCGATCCAATAGGTTGTCTGAGCTCGAGTGAACGCACCAAAAAAGAGGAACAGATACACGAACGCGACTGGTCCGTTATTGATGAAGTCCATAATTGAATCAATCAAGTTACCCACAGCGACACTGTACGCGACACCCCCAGCTGTACGCTAGCGGCGAGATGGCCTATTTCGAGCAGTTCTCGCATAGTCCATAGACTTCAAGGTCGTGTGACACTTGGGTGAAGGAGTGTCTCTTAGCGACAGCCTGTGCTATCTCTTCTAAATCATCGACGGTAATTTCGACGGTTTTTCCGCAGGATCTGCATAGAAGATGGTGGTGATGGCCATCGTGTTCGCAATAGCGAAACAACTGGACATCGGAGTTTTCCTGGCGCACGACATCGACCCAACCCTGATCCGTCATAGCTTGCAGATTGCGATAGACCGTGGCCAATCCCACGCGCTCACCACGCTCCGCGAGCAGGTCATGGATTTGCTGAGCGGACAGGAACTCATTGGTTTCTCGAAGTAGTTCGTTAATCGCGCTGCGCTGTCGAGTCATCCTCATTGGAGTTCACACTCGTTTCGGGTGGTGGACTTCGGCACGCTCTCAGTGTTTTCCATTGCCGCAACTGGTGGGAGCGCGAGTTCGGGCTCCTGTTCTGGGTGCGGGTGGTAGTGATCGTCTCGGCGTACGAGCTTGAGGACGACTGGCCTGAACAATGCGACGAGACCGTAGATCGTGACCATGAGAACCACGATCGTGGCGCCAGGTGACCATGGCTGAACGTACGTGATGGTTAGACCCGTGAGCGCGGTGATGACGCCGATGACCATCGCCGCGCGCATCGTCGTCTTGAACGATGTGGTGACTGTTTGCGCGATCGCGACGGGGACGATCATGAGGGCCGACACGAGAAGTGCTCCGACGATTCGCATGGCGACGGCGACGGTCAGTGCTGCGGTCACTGAAATGAGGACCGAGAGAAGCTGAGTGGGCAATCCTGATGCACGGGCGAATTCTTCGTCATAGGACAACGCGAAGAGCGAGGGTCGAAGCCCGAGTCCGACCGACAAAATAAATATTGCGAGGATGACAGTGAGTAGCGTGTCGGTTCGCGTCACCGTCGAGATCGATCCAAATAGATAGGCGTTCAAGTTCGACGTTGTTCCACCCGCGATGCCGATGAGGAGTACGCCACCGGCGATTCCGCCGTAGAACAACATGGCAAGTGCAACATCGCCGGATGCGTGCCCGTGGGTGCGCATCCACTCAATGAGCAGTGCACCGAGGACGGATACGACAATAGCTCCGGGCACCGCCCACGCATCGCGGTCCGCGACACCGGCTGCGGACGCAGCGAGCCATCCGAGTGCGACGCCTGTGAGGGCAACGTGTCCGATACCGTCGCCCAGCAAGGTTAACCGACGCTGGACGAGGTAGGTGCCGACGACGGGTGCAGACAGACCCACGAGAAACGCGACAATAAGCGCCCGTTGCATGAGCGTGGACTGAAGCATCTCGGCGATGATCATAGTGGTCCCTCCAGGTGCGGGGAGCGAAAGTGCGGGGGTTCATCAGCGTGCTCGTGCTGGTGATCATGATCCGGATGGGCGTGATGGCCGGAGCCGCGAAGGTCAGACACATCGGTCGTGTGTTCGCGTACCCGGCCGGCGTCGAGAATTAGCGCTTCATCGACCAACCCAAGGTACTCATGGATTTCGTGGAGGACGAGCACGATTGTCTTACCCAGCTCGTGTTGCTCGTACAGGATATCGACGATCGCCTGCCGCGAATGCGTGTCCACACCGGCGAAGGGTTCGTCAAGAAAGATCAAATCTGGATCTCGCACGAGGGCGCGCGCCGTTAAAATTCGTTGCTGCTGCCCTCCTGAAAACGTTTGCACTGATTCGTCTGAACGGTGTGCGAGGCCAACCTTATCGAGAGCCGCTAGAGCCTTGTCTTTGCCTCCGCGAGAGGGGCGCAGTTTATTTCCGTAAACAAGGCCGCCCATGACAGCCTCGAGGGCAGTTGCGGGCACCCCGGAGGTGGCGGTGACTCGTTGAGGGGCGTAACCGATGCGGGACCAGTCGACCTTGCGACGCGAGGCGAGGTTTTCGCCAAATATCTCGATGTGTCCCGCGCTGATCGGGATGGCTCCGACAAGTGCGCGTACAAGGGTGGACTTGCCGGAGCCATTTGATCCAACGATGGCTAGGGTGCGACCAGCTGCGAGTTCAAAGTCAATCCCAAGCAGAATATGAGCAGAGCCCAGTTGGACGTGGACGCCATTGGCGGTGATTGCAGTGTTCAAAGTGTTTTAACAGCCCATCGATTGGCGAAGGAGCACCAAATTCTCTTCCATGACGTCAACATAGTCTAGTTCAGCCGCGCGCTGGGTGGAGGCGGGGTCAAGAACTAACGTCTCGAGGTCGGCTTCATCACCGATTGCGGCGGCGGTCCTCATCTCTGCGTCAGAGGTAGCGAAGACGGAATCGAGATCATACTCGATCGCCAGTTCAGTGATCTCGCGAACTCGAGCAGGAGACGGCTCAATTTCTGGATCGAAACCGGCAATTCCCAGCTCGACCAGATCGTATTCGAGTGCCATGTAAGCGAAGGCCTTGTGCGAAACGAGGAAGGCATCCGTGCGGCACTGGAGTGTGTCAATTGACTCGTAACCATCGACCACGCCCTGGAGACGTTCCGTCACCTGGTCGAGATTGGCCGTGTATGTCGCTTCATTGTCTGGATCGAGTTCGATCAGCTCGGCTGCGATCTGGTCGGCAGCGAGGATCATGCGGCCCGGATCTGTCCAAAAATGGGGATCGTAGGTTCCGTGGTCATGGTCATGGTCGTCGTGCGCGTCGTCGTGGTCGTCGTGGGCGTGGGGATCCGCTCCGAGCTCGTCGTAGGGAAGGAGGTTAACGTACTGGCCGATGTTGACGGCGTCCTTACCGGATGCCTCGATCGCGCTATCAACAGCGGGGGAGAGTCGCTCGATGTATACAACCAGATCGGAGTTCTCTAGATCTGCAACTTCGCGTGGTGAGAGTTCAACCCCGTGGGCATCGGCTCCGGGAGGGGTGAGGTCGGTGATCGTGACGTTGTCGCCACCGATTTCCTCAACGAGGAAGGTGAGTGGGTAGAACGAGGTCGTGGCATGGAAATCGCCGCCGTCTAAGGCGGGAGAGTCGTTAGATGTGGTGTCCGTCTCAGATGTGCAGGCGCTCAAAGCAAGCGCACTTGCGAAGAGCAAAGCAGAAAGCCGTTTTTTGTTCATGGGAATCATTCTCATCTAGTTGAGAGTGATTGTCAATAAGCAATATCGTCGGTGGCCTGTTCCACAACGGTCCACGGCGATGCCGTGCGCGATCCCGCCTAGAATAGTTGTGCACATATGGCCACCGGGTTTCCGGTGAATGCCGGAGCAGCCAGCTGCGGCAACGTCGTCCGCAGCAACCAGCTGTGGCTATGAAAGGAGCGAAACAGTGGCCAAAATGGCACCTTCTCGTCTCGATCAAGTTATTAACCTCGCCAAGCGTCGCGGCTTCGTCTACCAGTCGGGCGAAATCTATGGTGGTTCCCGTTCCGCATGGGATTACGGACCACTGGGCGTTGAACTGAAAGAAAATATCAAGCGCCAGTGGTGGAAGAGAAACGTCCAAGGTCGCGAGGACATCGTCGGCCTTGATTCCTCGATCATTCTTCCGCGCAAGGTGTGGGAAGTGTCGGGCCATGTTGAGACGTTCTCCGATCCACTCGTCGAATGCCTGAGCTGTCACAAGCGCCTGCGCGAAGATGAATTGAAAGAAATTTTCGCAAATAAGAATGACGTGTCGGAAGATGACGTCTCGATGGATCAGGTCCCGTGCCCGAACTGTGGAACCCGCGGTCAGTGGACTGAGCCGCGCGCCTTTTCGGGTCTGCTCAAGACCTTCCTTGGTCCGGTTGACGACGAAGCCGGACTTCACTACCTGCGCCCCGAAACCGCGCAAGGCATCTTCGTTAACTTCGCCAACGTCATGACCTCGGCACGGATGAAGCCACCGTTCGGTATTGGCCAGACGGGCAAATCCTTCCGGAACGAGATCACGCCCGGCAACTTCATTTTCCGTACCCGCGAATTCGAGCAGATGGAGATTCAGTACTTCGTGCCGCCGGGTTCGGATGAGGAATGGCACCAGACGTGGATCGACGAGCGCCTATCGTGGTACACGGATCTCGGCATCAATCTGGATAACCTGCGCCTGTATGAGCATCCGAAGGAGAAGCTGTCCCACTATGCCAAGCGCACCGTGGACATCGAATACCGTTTCGGGTTCCAGAACAACGAGTGGGGTGAGCTTGAAGGCGTCGCAAATCGTACGGACTTCGATCTGACGAGCCACTCAGAGGCGTCCGGCAAAAAGCTCGAGTATTTCGACCAGCAGACCGGCGAACGTTATATCCCCTACGTCATCGAGCCGTCGGCAGGTCTGACCCGCTCGCTCATGGCGTTTCTCGTTGAGGCATATGCAGAGGACGAAGCGCCGAACACCAAGGGTGGCGTCGATAAGCGCGTCCTT
Source organism: Trueperella sp. (assembly GCA_012727825.1). GTDB lineage: Bacteria > Actinomycetota > Actinomycetes > Actinomycetales > Actinomycetaceae > Trueperella. The sequence goes on along the minus strand of JAAYGH010000083.1, from coordinate 1,741 downwards.
CTCAAGCTTGACCCCCGCCTGGCGCCGATCAAGATCGCGATCCTACCGCTGTCGCGTTCGGAGAAACTCTCCCCACTTGCGAAGGAGATTGCCGCCGAGCTGCGTCAGTACTGGAACATCGAGTTCGACGACGCCGGTGCGGTCGGCCGTCGCTACCGCCGCCAGGACGAGATCGGCACGCCGTACTGCCTCACGGTGGATTTCGATTCGCTCGACGACAACGCTGTCACAATTCGGGACCGCGACACGATGGAGCAGGTGCGCATTCCGGTTGCTGAGGTGAGGAGCTACCTCGCCGACAAGCTGTTGGGCTGCTAGTGAGTGAGCAACTGGTTGTGGCTGGCTCGCATGCACATGTGAGCCGGCTCAACCTTGCTCCCAAAGACAGGCGCAGGGTTCAAATCATCTTGGCGGCAATCGTGGTGCCGATCGCCGTCGCGACTCTCATCGGGCTGGCGTTACTGTGGCCACGCGGGCAGACCCCCGTCGGATCGGTGCAATTAACTGACACGGGCGTGGAGATGGCTGTCGGTGAAGTCACCTCAATTTCCGGCACGGATGAGCTTGGCCAGACTCAGGTCACGATGTCCGTCGACGGGGTAGAAGTGCCCGTACACGTGCCCTTCGATATCGTTGATAACGGGCTCGATGTGGGAGACCGCATCGAAGCGATGTTCAACCCCGGAGCCTTCGAGACGGGCACTCCTTATATCTTTGTGGACTTTGTCCGCGATGTCCCGCTCGCCGCACTGCTCGCGCTCTACGTTATCGTTGTCCTTCTTGTCGCCCGCGTGAAGGGCCTCGCCGCACTTTTCGGCCTGGCAGCTTCGCTCGCCGTCGTCGGAATCTTCATGCTTCCAGCGCTCATGGTGGGTAAGGAACCGCTCCTCGTGGTGATTGTGGGCGCGTCGGCGATGATGTTCGCCTCGATTTATCTTGCGCACGGCATTTCTATCCGGACGACGACGGCGGTGCTCGGCACGCTCGGAGGTCTCGTGATTACCGGCGTGCTTGCCGTGTGGTCGGTCGAGGCGAATAACTTGACCGGGACGCTCTCCGATGACGCGATCGCACTCTATGGGCAACTTGGATACCTGAAGATGAGCGACATTCTGCTCACCGGAATCGTGCTCGCTGGCCTCGGTGCGCTCAATGACGTGACGATCACGCAGGTCTCGACCGTGTGGGAGTTACATTCGGCAAATCCGGAGGCGAGCCGTCGCCGGATTTTTAGTCAGGCCATGGTGATCGGTCGCGACCATATTGCGTCCACGGTGTACACACTCGCCTTTGCCTACGTTGGCACCTCGCTGCCGTTGCTCATGAGCGCCGCGCTCGTGGATCGTGGTTTCCTTGACCTCATGATGGTTGGGCAGATTGCCGAAGAAATCGTCAGGACACTCGTGGCTTCAATCGGCCTCGTGCTTGCCATTCCGATGACTACCGTTATTGCCTCTTGGCTTGCACCAGTGGCTCCCGCTAAGAGGGTGACAGCCACGTGAGTTCCCAATTTCCGCAGGCCCCCGATCGCACGACGCACGTGCAGTCCGGGCCAACGGCGGCGAAAATCGGCAGCCTCACACTTGGCACGCCCGTGATGCTCGCGCCCATGGCGGGTGTAACGAACCCACCATTTCGCCAACTGTGCCGCGAATTCGGTGAACAGGCGATGGCCGAGGTCAACCCTTCAGGCGAGAAGCACGAGCGACCGGGCAGTTATGCACCGACCGGCCTGTATGTG
>JAAYGH010000082.1 GCA_012727825.1 Trueperella sp. | reverse complement strand
GCGCAGGGATGTACCGCCGGGAATTCGTGACGATCGGGAATAATTACTCTGCTTGGTTTGGAAGATGATGATGTCGAGATTTTGGGTTGTTACCGCGTTATGCGCCGTCGCGATTCTTGGAGGTTGCACGAATAGTGTGGAGCCGGCTCCGGACCGAGCAGGTGTGTTTGAGTTTGGTGAAAACAACTGGTTGGAGGCACCGTCGTGGGTGGCGGCAGACCCGGCAGAGGTGGAATCTGTAGGCGCAGATTTCGGTATCTCAACCTCCACAAATTCTCAAGCAGCGACGCAGATCTTCATCGAGGTCTACGAGTCCGAGTATTCCGGCGAGCAGAATAGAGACGATCGAAAAACCAAAATGACGATGTTTTGGACCCGAGATGTGCGGGAAATCCTGCCGCTTGTGGTCGATGGACATGACGGTCATGGGCTTACGTATGACATTCACGACCCGGACAAGATCGTTGCGGAGTATTACTTCGACGGCGAGAGCTCGATCTATCGCATTCTCATCGAGGCGCCACAAGATGAGGCCGGTGCTTTGGATGCTGCGCGTGAGATCTTGACCGAGCACACGGTGTTAAACGACGCCGGCTAGACCGACGGGCTAAGCCGCTTCAGCCCGTTGTTCCTTGGCGTATTTGACCTGATTCGCATACCCTCTCGCAAGAGCTCGTGCCGTCAGGAGTATGGGTTCGGCTGCCGCGTGGAGAGCTAGCGTAAGAGCTTCGCGGTCACGGTGCTGCCAGTCGCGAGCCGAGGCGGGAGAGCCTTCTGGATGGAACTGGACCCCGAGTGCTGATCCTGCGCGGAAGGCTTGAATTCCGCGATCCGAGTGAGCGAGCGCGGTGGCTCCCACGGGCAGGTCAACGCCCCAGTCGTTGTGATTCTCGGTGACGACGCTCGTTCGGTCGATTCCGTCGGCAGTAACGACATCCGCAAGCACAGGATCGGACTGGGCGTCATCCGCCCATTCGATCGTCGTCGGCCCAAACTCGCCGGACTCGGGAGCGCCGAGCGACACCTTGCCGCCAAGCACAACAGCAAGAAGCTGGTGGCCAAGGCAAATTCCGAGAGTGGGGACCTCGTCCGCGACGGTGCGCCGAAGTAACGCGCGAACTGGTTCAGCCCAGGGCTCCGTGGAGTACGCGTTGTGTTTGCCGCCCAGAACGATCAGGCCATCGCTAAGATCAAGATCGGGGTCCGATGCATCGGGGATTGGATCCTTCTCGACGTCGATGACGTCCACCTCCACGCCCTGTTGGGGGAGCCACTCGCCAAACAGATCGAGGGGCGAGGTCGGGTCAGGTTGAATCACGGTCACGCGTGCGTGCATTAAACATCCTTGGAACAAGTGCAATCGTTAAATTATCGGTCGCACTCGAACAAAGTTCAAGGTTCCACGCCACGAGTGGTGGGCAGGCGGCTATGATTCATAGTACCCTGCGGGCTCGGCCGCGTTTTGCGCGGGTAGACTATCGGCCGTGAACGAACTGATTCTTGGCATCGAAACGTCCTGCGATGAAACCGGCGTGGCGCTCGTTCGCGACGGCGAATTGCTCGCTGACGTGACGGCAACCTCCATGGACGAATACGCCCGGTTCGGCGGAATCATCCCCGAGATTGCCTCGCGTGCTCATCTTGAATCATTCATTCCGACACTCGATGCGGCGCTTGGTAAGGCCGGCGTCGAGCTCGACGACGTCGACGCAATCGCCGTCACCGCGGGACCCGGGCTTGTGGGTCCGTTGACGATCGGGATGTCCGCGGCGAAATCGTCCGCGCCTGCGTCGCATCTCAAGGAT
>JAAYGH010000081.1 GCA_012727825.1 Trueperella sp. | reverse complement strand
TGAGCGCCTGGACAATGATGCCAAGTGTTGACACCGCTGCGAGGGTATTTGCGCGCGTGCCCATCCAGGCCGCCGCGGCAGATGGATCGGTGGCGTTCTCCGGCCCCCAGATCGCCAAGATGACGAGGAGTCCTGCGATTGCCACAACGTTATTGGCCACGGGTGCCCACATGTACGGCCCGAAATTTTCGCGTGCGTTGAGGATCTGGCCGAACACGGTGTACAGGCCGTAGAAGAAGATTTGCGGCAGGCTCCAATAGGCAAAGAGAACGGTGAGTGAGTACCAGTCGTCGCGAAGCGTCGAGGCGAAAATCTTGACGATCAAAGGCGCGGCCAGCGTGAGCACAACCGTAATGGCACCCATGGCCACCATCGTCAACGTGAGAAGTTTGTTGATGAAGTCTTGGCCGGAATCCTTCGATTCCTTCGTGGCCCGCACGATCGCCGGAACGAGTACGGCGTTGACCAAGCCACCCGCGATCACCATGTATAAAAGGTTGGGTAGCTTGTTTGCGATGTCCCACGAACCTGCCACCGATGAATTCAGGCCCACGACGGCGCCCATGAGGAACGGCGACTTCACAAATCCGAGGATGCGCGAGACGAGCGTTCCAAGGAACATGACGAACGAGGACCGTGCCGTGTCTTTCCCTACGGTGGCGATAGCTTCCGTTTCGGGTGCAGGTGCTGGTGCAGATCCCGGCGTAGATCGTGGTGCTGGTGCGGATCCCGGTGCTGGCTTGGCGGCGGTCTGCTTCAGGTTTGCCGTCGCCACGTGTTGCTCGCCGGGCGGGGGAGCCCCCGCCATCGAGCCGGATCCCTCGCGGTGGCGAGCCCTATAGGGGGCACTTTCTGACATGCGCACTATGGTACCCAGTTAGCCACGTGTCGATGGCTAACTATCGGCGAGCAAATGCTCACGTCTTAGTCGAGAGCTCCGAGCGCCTTGGCAAGTGTTGGGCGGACCGGCAGATCGTAGGTGCCAACGTATTCTTCGACGTCGCCGACGAACTGGCGTTTGAAGTGCAGCACGCCGGCGTCGGACGCCTCGTCGGTGAAATCCCCGGAGATACCGTAAAAGTTGTAAATCTTCACGTCGTTGGCGGTGGCCCACTCGAACATGTCACGGTGGATGAGGTAAATGCCGTAGTAGGAGTTGAACTCTGAATATGCGCCCGACACCATGTACGTGAGCTCATTCGGGGACGCCACAAACATCGATGCTGCGAGAATCACTTCGTCGCCGTTTTCGGCTTGGACCTCGCGGGTCTCGGCCTCCCGCTTGGCGAGAACCGCGAGACGCGATTCGAGTTCCTTCATCTGGTTGCGCTGTTTCTTGCCAAGCGCTTTGCCCTCGGCCTCAAGGCCAGCCGCGCGCTGTGCAAAGTCCTCGAGCTTCGCATTGATCTCGGTACGTTCCTCCTCGATCTGATCGAGATATTTCGCCGTGTGCAAGACGGCCACAGGGAAGAACGCCTTGTCTTTGCCGAGGTGGCTGGCGAGCGACGAGTAGTAGTCGATTTGCGACGCCGAAATATCCGGCATCTCCGAACGCTCAGCCGTGTGGTTGAGGACGTCTTCAAGAATATGGATCTCATGCGGGCTCGCAAACCTCACCTCAACACCGTTCGTGCCCTTGCGGTTAAACGCGGTACGCACCTGCTGGCCGGTAGATTTATGCGCGGCGGCAAAATCCATGCCATCAATGTTCTTTACGTACGAGAAGCGGGCAGGCAGGTCGGGGCGTTCGAAAAGGTCGAGCGTTAGGCGATGCCCGCCGAGCTCACCCATCAGCCGATCCACATTTTTGGCCTCGATCGTTTCGTCACCCGGGGTGACGTCGTCGTAATGACGGCGGATCGTGGGTGGCGTGACGCGCACGGACACGATCGTCTTATCG
>JAAYGH010000009.1 GCA_012727825.1 Trueperella sp. | reverse complement strand
GCCCAGCGCGAAGCGACTGGAATCCGCGAACTGGCTCAGGACAATGCGCAGGCAATCGTTGCCGAGGCACAAAACCGAGCGAACAGCGAAGCCGAAAATATCCTTCTCAAGGCCCAGCGCCGCATCGATGCTGATTCGGTATCGGCAATGCGTGACCTTGAGGGTGATGTCGGCGTGCTCGCAACCGAGCTTGCAAGTCGCATCGTTGGCGAGGCAATTCAAGATGACGGGCTCGCGCACCGCGTGATCGATCGTTTCATCAACGAACTCGCAGCGACGACCCCCGAGTACGCCAAGGAGGCGGAGGCCTAAAATGCGTTCTGGTAGCCGCACAGCCTTGGAGCGTGCACGCGATCGGTGGGAGGGCCTGTTGGCCAACCGACCGGGCGAAGAGTTGCATTTGGGTATCCAGATCTTCTCCGTCGTCGACATCCTCAAAAAGTCTTACGCGCTTGCCAACGCGCTGGAAGACGAATCACGAGTCGATGATGAACGTGCACGGTTAGCTCAAACGGTTCTGGGTGGTCGAGTCTCAGACGAGGTCACGGAACTCACGATGGGCTTGGCTCGCGACAGCTGGTCCGAAGTTGGGGATCTTACAATCGCGCTTGAAAGCCTGGGCGTTCATGCGATCCTGTACGGAGCTCGCAGGGAGAATCTGCTCGGAGAAACCGAAGAGCAGCTTTACCATTCCTCACGAGTCCTCAAGGATCAACGCGACCTGCGTATGGCATTCAACTCGGTGATCCAACCTGCCGAAAATCGGATGAACCTCGTCAACGAGGTATTTACCGGAGCGAATCCTTACACTGTTGCGCTTTTGCGCCGAGCAGTGGCAGTGGACGAGCAATCAATTGCTACTCTTTTGCGCCGCTACATCTCGGATGCAGCCGACATGGGCGACCATTTGGTCGCCGCAGTGACCAGTGCGCTACCACTGACACATGAACAGGAAGAGCGGCTTACCGCGATCCTGTCCGCGAAATACAACTCCGATGTGCAAGTCCACGTATCAATCGATACAGCCGTCATTGGCGGTTTGCGGATTCACATCAACGACGACGTAATTGATGGCACCCTCGCCAGCCGGATCAACGGCGTGCGTGCGGCCTTTAAGAATTAACCGCGGCGTGAGCCGCAATCGAGCGAAGGAAGATGAATGGCTGAACTGATCAATCCGGAGGAGATCCGGGCTGCGTTGGACAGCTTTGTGAGTTCGTACGAACCCGCGAAGGCGGCCAGCGAGGAGGTTGGCCACGTAACCCTCACAGCAGACGGAATTGCCCGAGTCGACGGACTGCCGGGCGCGATGGCAAACGAGCTGCTCAAGTTTGAAGATGGCACGCTGGGTCTGGCCATGAACCTCGAAGAGCGTGAAATCGGCGTGGTCGTCCTCGGTGACTTCTCACATATCCAAGAGGGTATGGAGGTGCGCCGAACAGGAGAAGTTCTTTCCGTTCCCGTCGGTGATGGTTCCCTTGGACGCGTTGTTGATCCGCTCGGTCAGCCAATTGACGGCTTGGGCGACATCCATGACACGGACGGCCGCCGTGCTCTTGAGCTACAGGCGCCCGGCGTCATGATGCGTAAGTCGGTGCACGAACCACTGCAGACCGGTATCAAGGCAATCGACGCCATGATCCCCATTGGCCGCGGACAGCGCCAGCTCATCATTGGCGATCGCAAGACCGGCAAGACCGCCCTCGCGATCGACGCCGTGCTTAACCAGAAGGGCAACTGGGAGACGGGCGATCCGACCAAGCAAGTTCGGTGCATCTACGTCGCAGTGGGCCAAAAGGGGTCGACCATCGCATCCGTCCGCGCAACGCTCGAGCGCAACGGTGCCTTGGAGTACACCACGATCGTCGCGGCGCCAGCATCCGACTCCGCCGGCTTCAAGTACCTCGCGCCCTACACTGGTTCTGCCATCGGACAGCACTGGATGTACCAGGGCAAGCACGTACTGATCATCTTTGATGACCTGTCGAAGCAGGCGGAAGCCTACCGGTCCGTTTCGCTCCTGCTACGCCGCCCTCCGGGCCGTGAAGCATACCCGGGCGATGTCTTTTATCTCCACAGCCGCCTCCTTGAACGTTGCGCAAAGCTGTCAGACGAGTACGGCGCGGGTTCGATGACTGGTTTGCCTCTCATCGAGACCAAAGCCAACGACGTGTCGGCCTACATTCCGACGAACGTCATCTCGATTACTGATGGCCAAATCTTCCTGCAGTCGGACCTGTTCAACGCTAATCAGCGTCCGGCAGTTGACGTGGGCATCTCCGTTTCCCGAGTCGGCGGTGACGCGCAGATTAAGGCGATGAAGAAGGTGTCGGGCACGCTGAAAATTACGCTTGCTCAGTATCGTTCGCAGGCGGCTTTCGCGATGTTCGCATCCGATCTGGATGTCACCACCCGCCGCCAGCTCACCCGAGGTGAGCGACTCATGGAGATTCTCAAGCAGCCGCAGTACACGCCGTACCCGGTTGAAGATCAGGTCGTTTCTGTGTGGGCAGGTACAAACGGATACCTCGACACGATCGAGGTATCGGACGTTGCTAAATTTGAGCGTGGTTACATTGACTACCTCAGGCACAACACTGATGTGTTGACGACCATTGTGAACACCGGAAATCTGGACGCCGACACGGAAGAGGCGCTTAAGGTAGCGACCGAAAAGTTCCTCGATTCGTTCACGTCCGCTTACGAAACTCAGGAACTGCCGACCGGCGAGGTTGAACCTGCGGAGCAGACGCAGGAGACGCTCGTTAGGGCGAGAAGGAGCGAGTAGTGGCCGGCGAACAGCGTATTTACAAGCAGAAGATCAAAGCGACTGAAACGCTTGAAAAGGTCTTCTCCGCGATGGAGCTCATTGCAGCTTCTCGCGTTGGTCGTGCGCGCGAACGTGCGCTCGACCAAGATCCCTATACGCGAGCCCTGACCAACTCGATCG
>JAAYGH010000080.1 GCA_012727825.1 Trueperella sp. | reverse complement strand
CCTCGCCTGGCTCGCCCTTGAGTGCGAACCCCGGAGCTTTACGCTTTGGGGATGCGAGAGCCGCGTTTCCGAGTCCACCGAAACCACCTTCAGCGATGACGTATTCGTCGCCATCTCCCACCAGGTCCGCCAGGACGTTGCCGTCCACGTCTTTCACCATGGTTCCCGAAGGCACGCGTACCACGAGGTCTTCGCCGCGCTTACCGTGGCGCTTATCCCCCTCGCCAGGTTTGCCGTTCTCGGCCGTCAAGTGCGGCGAATGGTGGAGCGAAAGCAACGTGGACTCCTGCGCATCGACGCGAAGAATCACGTCGCCTCCGTGCCCGCCGTTCGCCCCATCGGGGCCACCAAGTGGCTTAAATTTTTCTCGGCGGACGGAGGCGATGCCGTCGCCGCCCTTACCAGCCTGAATGTGCAGGGTTACTCGGTCGATAAAATTGGCCATAACTTCCTCACAATCAGTGGCGGATAATCATTACTAAAAAGTTCTTACGCGAAAATGAAAAGGGTGGAAGGCATCGCCCTCCACCCCATGTTGACTATCGCGCTTAGGCGTCGACCGTCACGTTAACGACCTTGCGGCCACGCTTTGTTCCGAATTCAACGAGACCGGTCTCAAGAGCGAACAACGTGTCGTCCTTGCCGCGTCCGACATTGAGACCAGGGTGGAACTTCGTGCCACGCTGGCGAACGAGGATCTCACCTGCGTTGACAGCCTGACCACCGAAGCGCTTCACGCCAAGACGCTGAGAATTAGAGTCGCGACCATTGCGAGTTGAGCTCGCACCCTTCTTTGTTGCCATCTTCAGACCTTCTTTTCTTAAAAGCTCGAGTTCTTAACCGATGTTGGTGACCTTCAGGCGGGTCAGCTTCTGACGATGACCCATGCGCTTGCGGTAGCCAGACTTATTCTTGTACTTGACAATCGAAATCTTCGGACCCTTCTCGTCACGAACGATCTCGGCGGTTACCTTAGCGGAAATACCATCGGCAGACGTGGTGACATTGTCACCGTCGACGAGCATGATCGGCTCAAGCTCGACCTTGTCGCCAGCTTCGCCTTCAATCCTGTTCGTAACCACGATAGATCCGACGGAGACCTTTTCCTGGCGCCCGCCTGTCTTTACAATCGCGTAAACCACGTTCAGCTCATCTCTGTCGATTTGGTGCACATACGTGCTTGAAAAAATTGTGGCGCTAGATGCGCCGAGTTACAAGTTTACTGAGATCGCTTGGCTCTCACAAGTCTCCAAAGGGCGATCATCGCCACATTAGCAGGCTTACCATCGCCCTTCGGAGAAGTAACGCTACCTAGCTCTTGTCTGGCTCCGAGCCCTCGCCTGTCGCCTCATCAGTGGGTTTCTCCGCCTTCTTGGCAGGGAACGTCATGATATGCGATTTCGGAGACGTGCTCGTCGTAATTGTTCCCGACGACGTCACCCGCCGCTTACGGGGCTCCTTCGGCTCGTTCTCAGGCTCGGATTTCTTGGGTTCAGCGGGCGCCGATTGCCTCTGCTGCGATTGGCTTTGCTTCTGCCGCGGTTGGCTTTGCTTCTGGCGGCCCTGCTTCTGCCGCCCCTGCTTGGAGTCCGTGCGGGAAGCGGCCTTCGCCGAGTCTTCCTTCACGGTCGGAGCCTTCTGGTCGGCGTCGTCGGTCTTGTCGGTATCGTGCTTCGACGACGCCGCAGCAGCAATATTGGCGAGCGCTGCCCGAACCTCATCCTGCTTGGGGTCTGCCTCTTCCTGCGTGGGCTGTGCCTTCTGATTCTGTTGCTTTGGCTGCCTGCGGGTATTGGTACGCGGGTTCTGCTCGTCAGTTTCTCCGCGCTCCACCGGATTGGCGTGGGTGATGTAGCCGTGACCGTCACAGCATTCACACGTGGTAGAAAAGGCTTCCACAAGGCCCTGTCCGACACGCTTGCGCGTCATCTGAACCAGACCAAGTGAGCTCACTTCCGCCACCTGATGGCGCGTCCGATCCCGGCCCAGGCACTCCATGAGGCGGCGCAACACGAGGTCACGGTTCTCCTCGAGCACCATGTCAATGAAGTCGATAACGATAATTCCGCCGATGTCGCGCAACCGCAGCTGGCGCACGACCTCTTCGGCAGCTTCCAGGTTGTTGCGGGTCACGGTCTCTTCGAGCGAGCCCCCCGATCCGGTGAACTTGCCGGTGTTGACGTCAATGACTGTCATAGCCTCGGTGCGCTCAATGATGAGCGAACCACCCGATGGCAGGAAAACCTTGCGGTCGAACGCTTTTGCGAGCTGTTCGTCGACTCGGTTCACCTCGAAAATGTCCTTGTCCGACGTCCAGTGTTCGACCCGGTCCATCAACTCGGGCGAAAGCTCCGTGACATAGTCACTGATGGTCGACCAGGCGTCGTCGCCAGAAACCTTGAGCTCCTTGAAATCTTCATTGAAGATATCGCGAACCACTCGCACTGCGAGCTCCGGCTCGGACTTCAGGATCGACGGCGCATTTTTTGTAGACTTCGACTTGGCCTGAATATCCGTCCAGGCCTTCACAAGACGATCCACATCGCCCTGCAACTGTTCCTCAGTTGCACCCTCTGCCGCCGTCCGCACGATCACGCCGTGCTCGGAGGGCAGAATCTTTTTCAGAATGTTCTTCAGTCGGGTGCGCTCCTTTTCCGGGAGCTTGCGTGAAATGCCGGTCATAGAACCGTTCGGCACCACCACGAGATGTCGGCCAGCGAGTGTAATCT
>JAAYGH010000079.1 GCA_012727825.1 Trueperella sp. | reverse complement strand
TGAGCAGCCCCGGTGCGTCTCCGCCGGCGGTCAGTATTCCAATTCGCTTCTTTGCCATAACCCCATTATCGCGCATCTGCCCAGATATATGGGAGTTTTATCACCGACGCTGTCGGCGCTGACGCTCGCGGACGGAGATTTCTATCGGAGAGCCGGTAAAATCGAACGTTTCACGAAAGTGTCGCTCGATGAACCGTCGGTAGCCGTGCTCGAGGAAACCGGTCGTGAACAGCACAAAGCGTGGCGGCTGAACATCCACCTGGGTGGCAAACAAGATTCGTGCCTGCTTTCCGCCACGCACCGGATGCGGATTCGCTGCAACCAGCGCCCCGAGCGCGGCATTGAGCTTGCCAGTCGAGATCCGCTTATCCCAGGAATCAAGTGCCCCGCGCATAGCGTATGTGAGCCGGTTCGTGTGCCAGCCAGTCTCAGCCGAAATGTTCACCCGCTCGACCCACGGCATCTGGACCATATTGCGGTCCAGTTCTTTGTTCAGCATCATCCGGCGCTCCTCGTCCACGAGGTCCCACTTGTTGACCACGAGCACCATCGCACGGCCAGAATCAATCACCTGCTGCATGATCCGAATATCCTGTTCGGACAGATCGTCCGAACCATCGATGAGGACGAGCGCAAGTTCCGCGTTGGCTAGCGCGCGCTGGGTTCGCAAGGATGCGTAATAATCCGCACCGGACTGAAGATGAACACGACGGCGAATACCCGCCGTATCAACAAAGGTCCACAGTTCGTCGTCGAGGGAGATGACTTCGTCGACCGGATCGCGCGTGGTGCCAGCGGTATCGTCGACCACCACGCGGTTCTCCCCCGCCAGCTGGTTGAGCAGCGAGGACTTTCCAACGTTAGGTTTGCCAACTAACGCGACACGTCTTGGCCCTTCACCTGGGCGCTCACGGCGCACAGCCGAAACCTTCGGCAGGATACGCATGGCCTGATCCAACAAGTCGCCAGAACCACGGCCATGCAATGCCGACACGGGAAAAGGTTCCCCAAGTCCGAGCGCCCACAGGTACGCCACGTCGGCCTCCTGCTGATCTGCATCGACCTTGTTGGCTGCAAGCACCGTGGATTTGCCAGACCGGCGGATGAGCTCCACAATCCGCTCATCGGCATCGGTCACGCCAACAGTCGCATCCACAACGAGCATGACGGCATCCGCTTCCCGGATCGCTATCTCGGATTGGTGCGCTACCGACAAGTCAAGGCCCTTGACGTCAATCTCCCAACCGCCCGTATCCACCACGGTGAACTCGCGGCCGTTCCACTCGGCGTCGTAGTACACGCGATCACGCGTCACGCCTGGCGTATCTTGCACGACGGCCACACGTTTACCCACAATCCGGTTCACGAGCGTCGACTTGCCGACGTTCGGCCGTCCCACAATTGCGAGTACGGGCGCGGTCGGTGCAGGCTGGGCGGGCACCACGTCAAGATCGAGATCGATGAGCGAGAGATCGTCGTCGTCAAGCTCATAGTCCTCAAGGCTGGCGCGCATAAGCTCGTACTGTTGCTCGTCCAAGTTAGGTTCGAGGTCGCCTGTTTGTTCTAGTTCATCGTTAGTCACGGTAAGTCTCCGGAATCAGTGAAATGACGGCGTCAACAACCTCGTCGATCGTCATGTCGGACGAATCAATGTGGGTCACGCCGTTTTCTGCGGTCGTAAAATTCGACACGGTCGAATCGTCACGGTCACGCCGTAACACTTCGTCGCGAGTCTCGGCGATTGCCCGCTCGTCTGCGGCACCGCGAGTTTCAAGCGCGCGCCGAGCGAGCCGCGCCTCTTCCGAGGCGGTCAGCAACACGCGGACGGGGGCTTCGGGTGCCACGACGGTGGTGATGTCACGTCCCTCCACCACGATCCCTCTACCCTCCGAGTGCCCGGACGGGGTCATTTCCTCGGCGATGATCGCCTGCTGCATCCGTGCCATTTCGGCTCGGACGTCCAGATTCACGGCAACCCTCGACACAACTTTTGCCAGCTCTGAGGTCCGGATGTCGGTGGTGATGTCGTGTTCACCAACCATGAATCGCGGATCTAGCGGATCAAGATCGATCGAGATCGGCATCTCTTGGGTGGCAGCATAAACGGAGGGCTCGTCGTCGAGGTCGATGCCCTCATGCTGTACCCACCATGTGGCCGCGCGATACATTGCCCCCGTATCGAGATAGGACAATCCAAGTCTGTTGGCCACGGCCTTGGCCACCGTGGACTTACCGGAGCCCGATGGCCCATCGATGGCAATAACGAGGGGTTGCTTCGATTCGGTTGTCACTACTCTCCATCCCATCTGTTCGAGGCCGCGTTCAAGTGGGAGCGCCTGCTGCGGCACGACTGAGACGATCACGCGACCAACTTGCTGTTTGGCGGAGTGTTCAATCTCCATATCTTCAATATTTATTCCAAGCTCTCCGATATCGGCAAACAGCCGGCCGAGCATGCCAGGCTTATCGGGAATGAGGACGATAACTTCTGCGTAGTTTGCGCGCGCACCGCCATGCTTTCCAGGAATGCGTGCCACTCCGGCGTTGCCATCTGCCACGACCGCCGAAATGCGATCGAGCCCCATGTCCTCACGGTCAAGGGTCGATACGAGCGCGCCCAGTCGTGCGGACATTCCCCGCAAAACGTGTGCGATTTGCTTGCGATTGCCGTCAATGATCGACGTCCACAGCAGCGGATCTGATTCTGCGATACGCGTGACGTCGCGCAGCCCCTGCCCTGCTAAATCCATCGCCTCGGCGGGCGCGTCCTTAAGTGCCGCGGCAACAAGAGAACTCATGAGCTGCGGCATGTGCGAGACCAAAGCAACGGCGTGGTCGTGCTCGGAGGCATCCAGCATCACGGGCGTCGCACCCATATCAACGGCAAGCGTGCGGATCGTGTGCATCGCGGCGGTCGACGTGTTGTCGTCCGCGGTAATAACCCATGGGCGCCCAACGAACAGGTCCGCATCGGCGGCAATCGCCCCCGCGCGTTCTTTGCCGGCCATTGGGTGCGACCCCACCCAACGATCGACGCTCGGGTGGTCGAGCAAATCCTGACGAATCCGATCCTTGACAGATGCCACGTCGGTCACGACAGCCGTTGGGAACCGATCCAACGCACGGCGCACCACTGGCGCAGTCACGTCCGGAGGAATAGCGACGACGACGATCGTCGGCTCGTCCACCGGTTCGATCGACCCTCCGCCCAGGTCGCGTGCGAGAGATGCCGCGACCGGAGAGGCGTCTTCTAGGTGAACGTCCACGCCCGCGCGACGCAGGCGCAAAGCGATCGAGGTGCCAAGGAGTCCGGTGCCTATGACGAGCACCGGAGACTCAGTTAAGACGGCATCTTTCACAGGTCTACCATGCTCATCAGGGCCCCTAGTTCGGAACCGCCAACGGTACGGACCTGGCCCGGGCGCAACCGTCCAATGCGGATATTGCCGAACTGGGTACGAACGAGATCCATCACAGGAAAGCCGACTTCTTCCATGATGCGCCGCACGATGCGATTGCGGCCCGAGTGTAGTTCAATTTCCACGATTGAGTACTTGGGGCCAGCTTCGCGCAGCGTAAAGCGGTCCACCTTGATAGGCCCATCCTCGAGCGTGATGCCTTTTTCGAGGACCTTGGTCAATCCGCGAGTCACAGTGCCCTCGACGCGGGCAACGTAGATTTTTGGAACTTCGAACGAGGGATGCATCAGTCGGTGTGCGAGGTCGCCGTCGTTGGTCAGTAAGATAATGCCCTCGGTTTCGGCATCAAGGCGGCCCACGTGGTACAGCCGTTCCTTGCGCTCAACCACGTAGTCAGCCAGAGTTGGACGGCCTTGATCGTCACTCATCGTGGAAACGACACCGCGCTCCTTGTAGACCGCGAGCGTCATCTTGTCTTCATCAAGTTGGACACGGTCGCCGTCGACGTGGATGACGGCAGTCTCGGGGTTGACCCGAATTCCAAGCTGTCGCACGATCACGCCATCAACGCTCACGCGGCCTTGCTCAATGAGTTCTTCGCTCGCACGGCGCGAGCCTACACCCGCGTGTGCGAGTACCTTTTGGAGGCGTTCGCCATTCGGATCGTGAAGGTCTTGTTCGCGGCGGCTCATCGGAGCTCCTTTTCTAGGTCATCAAGACCAATATCGTCGGGTAGGTACGGTGCCAGTGGCGCAAGTTCGTCGAGTGAGTTCATCCCCATTTTTTCGAGGAAGAACGGTGTGGTCGCGTAGAGGCTGGCGCCGGTCGCTGCGGTCTGTCCAACCTGCTCGATCAGACCTCTAGTCACCAAAGTTCGAACAACAGAGTCTACCTCAACCCCGCGAATGGCCGCGATTTGCGAGCGCGTAACAGGTTGGCGGTAAGCGACGACGGCGAGCGTTTCGAGCGCTTGGACGGACAGCTTGGCGGACTGCCCCCTCGTCACAAACTCGCCCACGACTTCCGCGTAGCGTGGGTGGGAATACATCCGCCATCCACCACCGACTTCGCGCAGTTGGAATCCTCGCTGGTCATCGGCATATTCACGCGACATCTCGCGAAGCAATGCGTCCGTATCCGCCTCGGACTTTTCGATAACACCGGAAAGCTGTGCGAGCGGTATCGGATCCGGAGCGACCATGAGGATCGCCTCGATCGCTCCACGTTGAAATTCGTCACTCATTACGTTCCTCGCTCTGGCCCCAGGTCGAACCATCATCGATGGGCGCCGCCACCTCGTCGCTCACGCGCACCACGAACAAAGTGGAGAGCGGACCATCTTGTTCCACGCGGACTTCGCCCCCGCGCAACAAATCTAGCACCGCCAAGAATCGAGACACGACCATCGTCACCGAGTGGGCGTCCCTACACAGATTTGTGAACGAGACGCGGTCCCCCACCACGAGGCGCTCACGCAAGTACGCCACCTGCGTGTCCACGGGAATGAGAGGGTCATGAAGATGATCGAACGCCACCTCATCAGGCGTGCGGGTGAAGGCTCTTGCCGCAAGGACCGCGAGATCATCGAGATTGATTCGCAGCTCAACCTCCGGCAACATCTTGCGAAACATTTCTTCCATGGGCACATCGCGTGCCGTCGACAGGGACTGCACACCGAACGTGACGGCCAAATCCGCTGCCACATCTTTGTACGCCTTGTATTGAAGCAACTTGGCAAACAGCAGGTCTCTCGTTCCAAGGATGTCTATATCTTCCTCGTCGACCTCTTGGCGTGGCAATAATCGCGCGGCCTTCATGTCAAGGAGCGTTGCAGCAACGACGACGAACTCGGACATCTGCGACAGGTCCGCTTCATCTTGGTTTCGCACAAACAAAATGAACTCGTCGGTCACTTCGGATAGCGAGACCTCGGTGACGTCAAGCTTCTTGCGCGAGATCAGGCTCAGCAAGACTTCAAAAGGCCCCGAGAAGACGTCGAGTTCGACGGCAAAACCATCGGAGCTGAACAGGTCCTCAGAGGCCGATGCGCTCACTAGGGTGAACCACCACGGGAAATCAGTTCTCGAGCAAGGCGGCGATAGGATTCCGCCCCCTTCGACTTCGGGTCGTACGTGGTGATTGGCTCTGCCGCAATCGTGGCATCTGGGAAGCGCACCGTGCGCGGGATTTCGGTGTCGAACACGGCGTCGCCGAATTGCTCACGGATTGTGGAAATGACTTCGCGGGCATGGATTGTGCGCCTGTCGACCATCGTCAGCAACACGCCGTCAATTCGCAACTGCGGGTTGAGACGATCCTGGACGCGTTCGATCTGATCGACAAGCAGTGCCACTCCTCGCATCGCAAAGTACTCGGCTTCGAGCGGGATCATCACACCATGTGCAGCTGTCAAGGCGTTGACTGTCAGAAGTCCGAGCGACGGTTGGCAGTCAACGATGATGACGTCGTAACTGTCGACGACGGGGCGCAACACGCGCATGAGGGACTGCTCGCGGGCCACCTCGTTGATGAGCTGGATCTCTGCGGCAGACAATTCGATATTTGACGGCACAATGTCGAGATTCGGCGTGGCCGTTTGATGAATGATGCGGGTGATATCCGGCTTGGTCGACACCATCTCGTCATACAACGTGCGTTCGAGTGCCATTCCATTGATGCCGACACCGGCGGACGCGGCTCCCTGCGGATCGAAGTCAACGATAAGCACCTTGCGCCCATAATCGGCTAGTGCTGCAGCAAGATTGATGGTTGTCGTCGTCTTACCCACACCGCCTTTTTGGTTACACATCGCGATAATGCGCGCAGGTCCGTGCGAACCTAGATCCGGCGGGAGTGGAAATTCGCCATCCGGGTCTAGATCATTCAGAAGATCAGTTTGTACAGGGCTCACGCACTTAACCTACCTGATCTCGCCCACGTTTCAGCGATGAACCGCCCGTGGGTGGGAACTTGCATACGTTTCCCGGAGCGTTTCAGTTGTGACCTTCGTGTAAATCTGCGTCGTCGTGACAGACGAATGCCCGAGCATCTCCTGGACGATACGCACATCCGCACCGCCCTGAAGAAGGTGCGTGGCAAACGAATGCCTGAAGGTGTGCGGCGACACGTCGTCGATTTTCGCTCGCTGTGCGATCTCCTGAATCGCTGTCCACGCCGATTGGCGGGATAGCGGGTTGCCACGCTTGTTGAGGAAAAGGTACGGGTTGCCTTTGCCCTTGGCAGCCAACTCGGGCCGGCCTCTGACGAGGTATTGTTCAATCCCGTCGATCGCGTACCGTCCCAGAGGCAACATTCGCTCCTTGCGCCCCTTACCAAACAGGCGAATGGTCGCGGAGTCGATATCGACGTCGTCGGGAGTAAGGCGCACGGCTTCAGACACTCGAGCCCCGGTACCGTATAAGACTTCCACGAGCGCGCGGTCACGAAGCGGAATTGGACCCTCACCCACGGACGCCGCATCGATGAGAGTGCTCATCTGCTCGATGGTGATCGCCTTCGGGAGGCGCTCCCCCTGCTGTGGTGGCCGCACGTCCGTCGTCGGATCTGTCGCTGTGCGCCCCTCGAGCATAAGGAATTCATGCACGCGGCGAATGGAGGTCACCATGCGAGCAACTGACGCGGCCGCCATCTTCGTCCCGGCCTGGCCACTGCGGAGGTAGTCGACGAACGACGCCGCGTCCTCCGTTGACACCGAATCAAAGGTGCTCACCCCGCGTGACTGCAAATGAGCCACGTAATGTCCGATATCGCGACGATATGCCGCGATCGTATTGGCAGATAGCGAACGCTCGACGCTCAAATGTGCAAGGTATTGGTCGATATCCCGCGAGAACTCGCCAAAGGTAGGATTGAGGTGAGATTTTGGTGACATAGAGACACGTCTCCGTTGTGATTAACAAAGTAGGCTAGGTCATATCGGCACGGTGATTAGACATAAATGCGTGCCCTCGTAAGTATAAGGAGAAAATACATGACGACGTTTGAATGGAGCGAGTTGGATCAGAGGGCCGTTGATACCGCCCGCGCACTCGCTGCTGACGCAGTCCAGAAGGTTGGTAATGGTCACCCGGGAACGGCAATGTCGCTTGCTCCCGCTGCGTACCTGCTCTACCAGAAGGTCGTGCGCAACGATCCGACCGACGACATGTGGCTGGGCCGCGATCGTTTCGTACTGTCCGCCGGTCACTCCTCGCTCACCCAATACGTCCAGCTCTACCTGTCTGGCTACGGCCTCGAGATGGACGATCTCGCAGCACTTCGTACCGAGGGCTCTGCCACCCCCGGACACCCCGAATACAGGCACACCAAGGGCGTCGAAATCACCACCGGACCGCTCGGGCAAGGTCTTGCATCGGCTGTCGGAATTGCGATGGGTTCTCGGCGCTCCCACGGCATTTTCGATCCTGATACAGCAGACGGCGAAAGCCCCTTCGATCATTTCGTGTACGTCATCGCCGGCGATGGCTGCATGCAGGAAGGCGTCACCTCCGAGGCGTCCTCGCTCGCGGGCACACAAGAACTCGGCAACCTCATCGTTATCTGGGACGACAACCGTATTTCGATCGAGGACGACACCTCGATCGCCTTCTCGGAGGACGTCACCAAGCGCTACGAGGCCTACGGCTGGCACACCCAGCACGTTGACTGGGTCAACGACGGCGACTACAAGGAGGACGTCGAGGCTCTGTACAACGCCCTCGAAGAGGCTAAAAAGGTCACGGATAAGCCGTCCTTCATTCGCCTGTCCACCATCATCGCGTGGCCGGCACCGAACGCTCAGGACACCGGAGCTTCTCACGGCTCTGCCCTTGGCGACGACGAGATTCGGGCCACGAAAGAAATTCTCGGCCTGGATCCGGATAAGTCTTTCCACATTGACCCTGAGGTCCTCGAGCACACTCGCGCCCAGGCTGCTGCCAACGGCAAGCGTGACCGCGACGCCTGGGAGAAGAAGTTCGAAGCCTGGGCTGAAGCAAATCCAGAGAAGAAGGCACTACTCGACCGCATTGTGGATCATGAGCTGCCGGATGGTTGGGAAAAGAATCTCCCCGTCTTCGAGGCTGGATCCTCGCTCGCAACGCGCGCGGCCTCGGGCAAGGTGTTGAACGCGATCGCAGACGTTCTGCCCGAACTATGGGGTGGCTCCGCTGATCTTGCTGGCTCGAACAACACCATCATGGATGGCTATCCGTCGTTCTTCCCCAAGAAGCGCTCATCGGAGATGTTCCCTGGTGAAAAATTCGGACGCAACCTCCACTTCGGTGTTCGCGAACATGCCATGGGCTCCATCGTGAACGGTATTACGCTTCATGGACTGACCCGTGCGTACGGCGCAACGTTCTTCGTGTTCGCCGATTACATGCGCCCGGCAGTTCGCCTCGCTGGCCTCATGAAGGCATCGTCGATCTTCGTATGGACGCACGATTCGGTGGGCGTGGGCGAAGACGGCCCCACCCACCAGCCGATCGAGCACCTGTGGTCTTATCGCGCAATCCCCGGTCTGGACATGGTCCGCCCGGCAGACGCGAACGAGACCGCCCAGGCGTGGCGAGGCATCCTTGAGCGCACCGACCGCGCCGCAGGCATCGTGCTGTCCCGTCAGAACCTCCCGATTCCAGCACGCGGTGACGGCGAAGCGACTGCAGACACCTTGGCGAGTGCAGAAGGCGTTCTCAAGGGCGGGTACGTCCTGGCAGATGCCGAGGAAGTCGACGTCGTACTTATCGCAACCGGCTCAGAAGTCTCCGTCGCACTCGACGCACGTGAAGAACTCGCGAAGGAAGGTATCGGCGCCCGCGTCGTGTCCATGCCGTGTCTCGAGTGGTTCAACGATCAGGATGAGGCTTACCGCGAATCCGTCATCCCATCCGACGTTAAGGCTCGTGTCTCGATCGAGGCGGGCGCGACGTTCGGCTGGAAGGGCATTGTTGGCGACGCCGGTCGCACGATTGGCATTGACCACTACGGTGAGTCCGCTGCGGGTGCGCTCCTTCTCGACAAGTACGGCATCAACGCCGAGAATGTCGTGAAGAATGCCAAAGAATCCATCGAAGCCGCAACGAAGTAGGAGTGAACATGAGCAAACTTCACCAACTATCTGATCTAGGGGTCTCGATCTGGCTCGATGACCTCTCACGGCAGCGCCTGAACTCGGGCAATCTGGAAGATCTCGTCCATAATCACGCAGTGGTAGGCGTGACCACGAACCCGTCAATTTTCCAGGCAGCGATTTCGGGCTCGGATGATTACCGGGAGGACGTCAAGCGACTAGCCGAAGAAGGAAAGAACGCTGAAGATATCATCACCGAACTGACCACTGACGACGTTCGCCGTGCCTGTGATCTGTTCACAGATATTTACGCGGCAACGGGTGGCTACGACGGCCGTGTGTCGATCGAGGTTGATCCTCGTCTGGCACACAACACCGTCCCCACCTACGAACAGGCTAAGGAATTGTGGGCCAAGGTCGATCGCCCGAACGCGATGATCAAGATTCCGGCAACAAAAGCTGGTCTTCCAGCGATCCGCGACGCGATTGCGGATGGTATCTCTGTTAACGTCACGCTCATCTTCTCGGTGGAGCGCTACGAAGAGGTTGTGGACGCCTATCTGACGGGCCTAGAACAGGCCCAGAAGAAGGGGCTTGACCTGAGCGAAATCCATTCGGTGGCATCGTTCTTCGTCTCCCGTGTGGACACGGAAGTCGACGCACGTCTCGAGAAGATCGGTGGCCCTAGCGCGCTTGACATGCGTGGGAAGGCTGGAGTGGCCAACGCTCGCAACGCATATGCGGCCTACCTGGAGCATTTCGAGGAGTCACTGCGATTCCGCGATCTGGCTGATGAAGGTGCGAACGTTCAGAGGCCGCTGTGGGCATCCACCGGCGTGAAGAACCCCGACTACTCCCCCACGCTTTACGTGGACCAACTGGTCTCCACTCACGTGGTGAATACCATGCCGGAAAACACCTTGTGGGCAACGAAAGATCACGCGAATTTTGACGGTGGCGACACGCTTCGTCCGAACGTGAAGTCTGGCAAGAACACGATCGACCATATCGTGTTGCTTGGCATTGATTTCGCCGACGTCACGAAGCAACTCGAGGACGAGGGCGTCGAGAAGTTCGAACAATCCTGGGAGGATCTCATCCAAACTGTGCAAGACGCAATGAATTCGTAAACGTTGTAAACTGCACGTACGGCAGGGTGGCTCGGAAACGGGCCACCCTGCTTTTTACTCAGACCATCAAGGTGGAAATACATGGACACCAACGAGTGGATTAATCCGCTAATCTCGGATGCCGACACGCGTATTCAACGTGTTGCCAGCCCCAATGGCCTGGTGCTGTTTGGCATTACGGGCGATTTGTCAAGAACCAAAATTCTTCCCGCGATCTACGACCTTTCCCACCGCGGCCTGCTGCCGGCGTCGTTCACGCTTATCGGAGTGGCGCGCCCGAAAAAGGGCATCGATGACCTTTCCGTGTGGGTGGAGGACGCGATCCGTGAGGGCGCAAAGACGGGCATCGACGAGACGACGCTCAGCCAATTGATGGCGGGCTTCCGAGAAGTGCAGGGCGACTATGACTCCCCCGAAACATTCCGCACGCTGAAAGATGAACTGACCCGTGCCGAGAAGGAACGGGGAACCGGTGGTAATTACGCGTTCTACCTCGCAATCCCTCCCGGTCTCTTTCCGAAGGTCTTGGTCGAGCTCGAAAATGCAGGCCTCGATAAACAGGATTCGGGCTGGCGTCGCGTGGTGATCGAGAAGCCGTTCGGCCACGACCTTGAGTCGGCGCGAGAACTCGATGCGGTTGTTGCAAACGTGTTCGAGCCCGAATCAATTTTCCGAATCGATCACTACCTTGGAAAAGAAACTGTCCAAAATATCCTTGCGTTGCGCTTTGCAAATGAACTCTTTGAGCCTATTTGGAACAACGCTCACGTGAACCACGTGCAAATAACTATGGCAGAGGACATCGGTATCGGCTCGCGTGCCGGGTATTACGACGGCGTCGGAGCAGCTCGCGACGTCCTGCAAAATCACTTGTTCCAATTACTTGCACTCACAGCGATGGAAGAGCCCACGTCGTTTGATGCGGACGCGCTGCGCAGAGAGAAAGAAAAAGTCCTCAAAGCCACCCATCTGTTTGGCACGCCCGAGGATTCCTCGGTGTTTGCGCAGTATACGGGCGGCTGGCAGGGTGGTTCGTTCGTCAAGGCCTACATGGACGAAGATGGCGTTGCACCCGACTCACGCACCGATACGTACGCAGCGCTTCGCTTGGGAATTGACACCCGTCGCTGGGCGGGCGTGCCGTTTTATCTGCGAGCAGGTAAGCGACTAGGACGCCGTGTGACGGAGGTTGCTCTCGAATTTAGGCGACCGCCGTTCTTACCGTTCGCTGACGAGCAAACCGCCGCGATGGGCTCAAACACGCTCGTGATCCGCATCCAACCGGATGAAGGCGTCACGATTCGATTTGGCTCGAAGGTGCCCGGAGCCCAAATGTTGCTTCGCGATGTGACAATGGACTTCGGTTACGGCCACGCATTTACCGAGTATGCGCCCGAGGCGTATGAACGGCTCATCCTCGACGTCCTGCTCGGCGATCCGCCGCTTTTTCCACAACAAGCAGAGGTTGAACTTTCGTGGAAGCTCATCGATCAGGTTACGAATTACTGGGAGAATGCCAACCGCCCGATCGAAACATACGAGCCCGGCTCGTGGGGACCGCACGCATCCGATGAGATGCTCGCGCAAGACGGTCGCGCTTGGCGCAGGCCGTAGGAGGTCACGATGACAACACTGACGAATACGACATCTGCTCAGACAGCCCGAGAACTTGAACGCTTGCGCGGCGACGGTGGCTCCAGTGCGCTCGGCAAGGTACTCAACCTCGTCGCCGTCGTGAAGGACGACGAGGGCGTGCGCGCGGTATCCGAATCCGCCATTGACGTGGCGCAGGCTCACCCGTTACGCATCATCATACTCCTGCCTGATGCCCCGTCTGACGACGACGGTGGCGCGCCACGGCTTGACGCCGAGCTCATGCACGCAGAGAAGGTTGGCCTCGCGGAGGTCGTTATTCTACGCCCGTATAATGGCGCCGGTGTAAATAAAGTCTCGCTGGTATTGCCACTCCTTCTGCCGGAAGCTCCCGTGTTTACGTGGTGGGTTCAAGAGGCTCCAAAAAATCCGTCGAAGAGCGGACTGGGCAAGGTTTCCTCACGTCGCATAACGAATGCAAATGCGACACGTAACCCGGTAGCAAGCCTGACCGCTCTCGCGCAGAACCGCCAGCTCGGCGACACCGACCTCACTTGGGCGGGCATCACAATTTGGCGGTCTCAGCTCGCCGCGCTTCTCAACGAGGCGCCACATGAAAAGGTGACGTCTGTGGAGGTGCACGGTAATTCCAACCGTGGCGGCTCGAATCTGCTCGCGGGTTGGCTCGCATTACGCCTTGGCGTTCCAGTACACCTCGAACATTGCGATTCCGCAGGCATTTACTCGGTGGCAATGCACCGCGAATCCGGGGCCCTGTCGATCACTCGGCCACACGATGGTGACGTTGCGATTCTGTCCCGTCCAGGGCGCTCCGACCTCCAAGTCGCGATGCCGATGCGCACGCTACAGGCACAACTCATTGAAGAGCTCCGCACCATCAATGATGATCTGGAGTTCGCCGATGTCATCCAAGAGGGGCTCCCACTCGTCAATTAGTGGGCTGCACACGCTGGGAACCTAAAAGGCGCGCCCACACGGGCGCGCCTTTTAGAAATCTTGAGTTCCGAGAACCGGGTTCTCAGCGGTGCAGTTCGTTTAGGACGTCACCTTCGTAATGAGGCCAATGAAGACGACCGACAGCGTCCATACGAGTGCCACGCCCACAGTGATGCGGTTGAGGTTGCGTTCAGCCACACCCGACGAACGCATCGAGGTAGAGATGCCTCCACCAAATGCATCCGAGACGCCGCCACCACGGCCCTTGTGAAGCAGAATCGAGCCGACAAGCAGAAGGCTCGAGATCACGAGCAGAATGACGCTGATGACGAGAAGCACGTCCACGATGAATCACTGTCCATTCACAAGGGGCGAAAAGTATACCTGCCAAGTCTATAGCACGTGAGGGGGACGGATCGAAACCCCGTCCCCCTCACGCGTGTGAAGCCTATCTCGGACTACGCCTGGAAGGTCACAATCTTTGCGAACTCATCCGCGTCGAGTGAAGCGCCACCAACAAGTGCCCCGTCGACGTCCGGCTGAGCCATGATGTCCTTGATGTTTGAGGACTTGCCCGAGCCACCGTACTGGATGCGCACCGCCTCCGCCGTGGCGTCGTCGTCTAGTTCGGCAACCTTACGTCGGATCGCGCCACAGACTTCCTGAGCATCGTCCGGTGTTGCGACCTCGCCGGTGCCGATGGCCCAAATAGGCTCATAGGCAATGACCGATGTGGCGACTTCCTCAGCCGTGAGGCCCGAGAGCATCTCGTCAATCTGGCCAAGCACAAACTCTACCTGCTGACCCTCCTTGCGGACTTCCAGCGCCTCACCACAGCACATGATCGGAACCATGCCGGCGTCGAGAACCTTCTTGGCCTTCTGGCCAACGAGCTCATTCGACTCTCCGTGGTATTCGCGCCTCTCAGAGTGGCCCACAACCACGTATGAACAACCGAGCTTCGACAGCATGCTGGTCGAGATCTCGCCGGTGTATGCACCCGAGTCCTGAACCGACACGTCCTGCGCTCCGTAAGCCAGCTCGAACTCTTCAGAGTCGATGAGCGTCTGGACCGAGCGGATATCTGTGAACGGCACGATGACGGCGGCTTCCGTGGTCGTGTAATCGTGCTTGAGATCCTTGAGCGTCAGTGCCAGCTTCTGAACCAGCGAGATGGCCTCGAGGTGATCGAGGTTCATCTTCCAGTTGCCAGCCATCAAAGGTGTGCGTGTCATTAGTCCTCCAGAACTGTAATACCAGGGAGCTTCTTGCCCTCGAGGAATTCGAGAGAAGCGCCACCACCGGTGGAAATATGATCAAATTTGGTTTCATCGAAACCGAGGATACGTACGGCTGCGGCCGAATCTCCGCCACCGACAATCGAGTAGCTCTCTGCATTCTCCATCGCCTCGGCAATGGCTGCAGTGCCCTTCGAAAATGCAGGGAATTCGAAAACGCCCATGGCCGTTCCACACGACGGTCTTCGAGTTGGCAATCGCCTCTGCGTATCGCGCCCGGGTAGCGGGACCGATATCGAGGCCCATTTCTCCTTCGGGCATTGCGCCCGTGTCATAGATGGACGCAGGAGCATCGGCGTCGAAGCGTGGCGAGGTGACGTTGTCTGATGGCAGAAGAATCTCGACGCCGGTTTCTTTCGCCTTCTTCAGGTACTCTGCCGCCTTCTCCACGAAGTCCTCTTCGAGAAGCGAGGTCCCAACCTCATTGCCCTGTGCCTTCATGAAGGTGTAGGCCATGCCTCCACCGATAAGAAGACGATCAGCCTTCTCAAGCAAGTTCTCAATCACGCCGAGCTTGTCCGAGACCTTCGATCCTCCAAGAACCACGATGTATGGTCGGGCCGGATCGTTCGTGGCCTTCGATAGCGAGTCAATCTCTTTGAACACGAGCTCGCCTGCTGCGGACGGCAGTTCCTTCGCGATGTCGTACACCGAAGCCTGCTTGCGATGTACTACACCGAAGCCATCGGAGACGAATGCGTCAGCCAGAGCTGCGTACTCCTTGGCGAGTTCCTCGCGCTCGGCGTCGACCTTGGAATCTTCACGCGGATCGAATCGAACGTTTTCAAGGACGACGACGTCGCCGTTCTTCATGCCAGCTGTGAGGGACTTCGCAGATTCGCCCACGGTGTCCTCTGCCAGCTTGACGTCCTTGCCAAGCAGTTCACTGAGGCGTTCAACAATGGGTGCGAGTGAAAATTCGGGTTTGACCTCACCTTTCGGGCGGCCAAGATG
>JAAYGH010000078.1 GCA_012727825.1 Trueperella sp. | reverse complement strand
TCCACGCCTTCGATCTCGTCAAGCTCCTGCGCCAAGTCCGCGTAGTAATTTGCGAAGTCGATGGCCTCGGAGACCTCGACGTCGCCCTCCGCCAGGACCTTGCCACATTCGGAACCGGCGACCTCGAGGAGATCCGCGCGGCGCTCGCCGAGGATTTGGCCGGCCCGACGCAAAATCTCGGCCCGCTCCGTGCCAGACTTCGCAGCCCAGCCACTCGCGTCCGTGCGCGCCTCGGAAATGATGTCATTCATCTCCTCGACAGTCCGCACCCTAGCTGCATCGGCTGTAGCTGTTCCAAGATCTGAGTCCGCCATCTTGGCGAAGATCTCGTTCGCCCACTCCACATTGTGGAGCAGCGATGGATCAGAATCTGGCGTGTTTGAGAACGCGTCCAACTTCGCGATCTCTTCCGTCGAGCGGTTCTGCGAACGGTTCGGACCAAAGTGAAGCGATGGCACGTCGTCGTCAACCGGTGCGAGCGCTTCTGCCACGTTCGAATGAGGGAAAGCACAAACGACGCCGGTGGTAAACCGGTTGCGCTCGCGGTTAAAGACCGAGTCGTCGTCGGCGATCTCGAACACACCCGACATGAAGTTTTCGGGTGCGGAACTCTCTTCCAGTCGGCGGACGAGGTAAGAAATCGCCACGTCGTAATTCTTTGGATCCACGACGGGCACGTAGTACAGAATCTGTCCGACGTCTTCACGGATTGCCAGCGCCTGATTAGTGGCCATGCCCTTGAGCATTTCGATGTCGTAGCCGTCGGTGATGCCACGGGCCTTCGCGAGTTCGAGGCCGAACGCAAGTGTGAAGAGGTTCTGACCGGCGATACCGAGTTCGACGTTCTTGATGTGCTCGGGGCGAAGAGCATATTCGAGCATCCGGATATAGTTCGCATCCGTGGCTGCCTTCGATGGCTGTACTGCCAACGTCCAGCCGTGCAGAGCCGCGTCGACGCGCTCCATCGGCAGGTTAGCGCCCTTGACCAGGCGTACCTTCACCGGCGCGCCACCGTTAGCGACGCGTCCTGCCGCCCAGTCCTGCACATCCACCATCGCGTCCATCGCGTCCGGCAGGTATGCCTGCAACACAATGCCCGCCTTCAAGTCCGTGAACTCCGGACGATCGAGAATTCGCTTGAACACTTCGATCGTCAGGTGAAGGTCGTGGTATTCCTCCATATCAAGGTTGACGAACTTGCCGCCATCCTTTGCCGTGTGGAATAGCGGCAACAGAGCCTCGACTGCTTCCTGCACGGCCTGTTCGTAACCCCACGGGTTATGCACGCCGAGCACGGAGGAGACCTTGATCGACACGTAGTCAACGAAGTCGTACTTGAGTAGATCGTTTATGGCGTTGAGGCGCGCCTTCGCTTCCTTCTTGCCAAGCACTGCTTCTCCGAGCAGGTTGAGATTCAATCGTGATCCATCCGAGCGCAGCTTCTTGACGGCCGGGCCGAGCTTTTTCGGCGTCGTGTCAAGCACCAAGTTGCCCACCAGCATGCGGAACACGCGGAAGGCGGCCTCCGTAACGAAAGTAGGGGAGAGTGGGGAGAGCGCGCCACCTACCTTGGCGGGCGCGGCAAGCCACGTGGGTAGAAAATCCACCTCGCGGGTTGTGAGCTTGCGAAGGTTCTTCGCTCGCGTCTTCGGATCCTCAGGTCTGATCACGCCGTCCACAAATTGAACGGTGAAATCTAAACCGTTCTCGTCAGATAGCACCTGAGAGAGCAACTTTCCGGAACGGTCCTCAGGAAATGTGGAGGAGCGCTCGGCCCAGTGGCGAGCTTTAATAATTGACTCATTGGCAACCTGGGCGAAATCGACATCATTCTTCACTGTAGACATGTGTTGTTTTCTCCATCTTCGGTTTCACGTTTATTTTGCCGGGTGCCAGCATTCGCACCCGCGAAACTATCGTTAAGTCTACGGTTCAACCACCCCGCTATCTACCCGGTTACGTCATGAGCCGCAAAGGCCGGGGCGCATCACAAGTCGATCACGAGATGGAAAAGTCTCTTTACATCGAAATGATTTCGGGTAGGGTACCAGTTACCTTGGTTCGTCTCAGGTCAACACCGAGAGCGTTTGGCACCGCTGCCAATCTGCACAACGTCTACTTTAGGGAGATTAAATGAGCGTTACCACGTGGCAAGTGATCACGATGATCATCTACTTCCTCGTCATGATCGGCATCGGAGTGTGGGCGTACAAGCGCACGACCGACGTCGACGACTACATGCTCGGCGGCCGCCAACTCAACCCGTTGGTTGCAGCGCTGTCCGCCGGCGCATCCGACATGTCAGGCTGGCTCCTCATGGGCCTGCCCGGCGCACTGTACGTATCCGGCCTCGTTGAATTCTGGATCGCCATTGGCCTCACGGTCGGCGCCTGGCTCAACTGGAAGTTCGTGGCGCCGCGCCTGCGGTCCTACACCGAAGTGTCGAATAATTCGATCACGGTGCCGTCCTTCCTCGACTCGCGCCTGCGCGACTCCACCCACGCACTGCGCATCGTCGCCGGCCTCATCATTCTGTTCTACTTCACCTTCTACGTCTCCTCCGGCATGGTGGCCGGCGGCACCTTCTTCGAGGGCGCGTTCGGCGTAGATTACCGCTGGGGCATGGTGATCGTCGCTGCGATCACACTCTTCTACACGCTGGTGGGCGGCTTCTTGGCCGTGTCCTATACCGACGTCGTTCAGGGTTTGATGATGATGATCGCCCTCATTTTGGTTCCGATCGTTGGCATGTTCTACGTGGGCGGCTTCGACGACGTCCTCGATACCGTTCGAGACGTCGATCCGAACCTGCTTTCGCCGATTGCAGGCACGACGGCGGTCGGCCTGATTTCCGCCGTCGCGTGGGGCCTTGGCTACTTCGGCCAGCCGCACATCATCGTCCGCTTCATGGCGCTGCGTAATCCGAAGGAAGCCGTGTCCGCCCGCCGTATCGGCATCGGCTGGATGCTGCTCGCCGTGTTCGGTGCGCTGGGTACGGCCTTCGTTGGTATTGCCGTGTATCAGCACAACGACGCCGAGCTGGTTAACCCCGAGCAGGTCTTTATTGTTCTTGGGCAGCTGCTCTTCCACCCGATGATCGCGGGCTTCATGCTGGCGGCGATCCTGGCGGCCATCATGTCAACCGTTTCCTCGCAGCTCATTGTGAGCTCGTCCGCCCTCATCGAGGACGTCTACATGACGTTCACGAACCGCAAGCTCGATGCGAAGACGGGCGTCATGCTCTCGCGCATTGCCGTGGCGGGAATCGCGGTGCTCGCGGGCGCCTTGGCGTGGACGCCGAATGACACGATCCTCGGTCTGGTTGCCTTCGCGTGGGCAGGCTTTGGCGCATCGTTTGGTCCGACCATTCTCCTTGCCCTGTTCTGGCGCAAGCTCACCGGTTTCGGTGCGCTGTCCGGCATGGCGATGGGCGCCGTGACCGTGGCCGTGTGGGGCAACATCGACGGCGGCATCTTCAATCTCTACGAGATTGTGCCGGGCTTCGTGGTGAACCTGTTGGTCACGATCGTGATCTCGCTGGTGACCTACAGCCCGAACGCGATCATCGACCGCGAGTTCGACATGGCCGCTGAGCTGTCGAAGGACTGGTCGAACCACAAGGAGTACGAGAAGCAGATGATCGAGTACCGCCGCAACAACCCGGATGGCTACGAGCCGCGCTCGGCAACCCTCCGCACAGAAGACGGCGATGAGATAGAGCTACCTAAGTAGATCCTCATCAATCCCGTTACATGAAAACGCACGTGGGCCCATAGGTGAAAAACCTATGGGCCCACGTGTGCGTTGCGCGAGTCCGGCTGGCATGGAGCGCACACCGGCATCGCGCGAGTTTTTAGTTATCGTGCAGCGTATTGAAGTTGAACGCAGATTCCTTGATGCCGTAGATGTCGACGACGAAGGCGAGCGTGTCGTCGCCTCTAATGCCAGCACGGGGGTTGCCGTTCGGACCGTAACCCTTAAACGGCGGTACCGAAATCAGTAAACGCGTGCCAATCTGGCGACCAACGAGTGCCTCATCCCAGGCTTCGATCACCATGCCCACGCCAATCGGGAACACAGCCTTGCCATCGCGGTAGTACGACGAATCAAAGATCTCGCCACCCCAGATCTGGCCGTGATACTCGCACTCGATCTCGTCGCCGGCACTGACAACGGGGCCGTCGCCCTCATGCAGAACCTTGATTCGCAAACCTGCGGGAGGTTTGACCCCTTCGGGGAATTCGATCTCGGGGGTTTCGCCAAACTCACCTTTGACGGTGGGAAGAATGATGTCCATGACAACCTTTCGGTGAAGAGTTACGTCCGCAAGTATCTTACAGGCCTAGAGGTTCGCGAGCGGGCCCGAGCCCGGCATCGGGCACGCAAGTCCCGACTTCGCGTGGCAACGGTAGCCATTGGGCACTTTGATCAAATATTGCTGGTGTTCAATCTCCGCAGGGAAGTAACCGGTGGTATCACGTGCATCCACAACTTCCGTGACGATTGTATTTCGCTCGTTGGCCTGTAACACCTCGTTGTAGGCAGCGCGAGATGAAGTCGCAAGCTTGGCCTGCTCGTGCGTCGTCGTAAAAATTGCCGAGCGATACTGCGTGCCCACATCATTGCCCTGGTAATTCAGGGTGGTCGGATCGTGCGATTCCCAGAACGTCTTTAAGATCAGCGGCAACGGAGAGGTCTCGCCGTCGGCTCGGTACACCACGCGCACGGTCTCTGCATGGCCCGTCCGCCCGGTTGTGACTTCGTTGTACGTGGGATTGGGCGTGTATCCGCCCATGAAACCCACCGACGTAGTGACCACGCCAGGAAGCTCCCACATGATTTCCTCGACGCCCCAGTAGCAGCCGGCCGCAAGGAAGATTTCCTCTTCACCGTCGTCTACGGGCTTCAGAAGGTCTGTGCCGAGCACGAGGTGCGGATCGGCGCTCGGAAGCACCGAAATCGACCGGCCTGGCAACGCCTCGTCGGCCGTGACCATAATGGGATTCGGGCGGCGAAGAAACATTAGTTCGACGCCTCGATCTTGAGGATCTCGACGTGGAATTCCTTGCCGTTGGGTGCGGTGTAGGAGGTGGTGTCACCAACCTTTTTGCCCATGATCGCCTCACCAAGGGGAGCCGACTCGGGGTAAACGTCGACGTCCACCCAGTCATTCGCCTCGCGTGAGCCGAGCATGAAGACCTTTTCGTTGTGATTGACAGTGGCCGTAATGATCAGACCGGGCGCGACCTCATCGGTGCTTGACGTAGCTTCGCCAACCTCGGCATGATCGAGTAGGTAGGTCAGTTCCTGGATGCGGCCTTCCATCTTCGACTGCTCTTCGCGAGCGGCGTGGTAGCCACCATTTTCTTTAAGATCGCCTTCGGAACGGGCGGCTTCGATGCGCTCGGCAATCTCCTGACGGCCGGACGTCTTCAGCTGATTGAGCTCCCCGTTCAGGCGATCATACGATTCTTGGGAAAGCCACGTGCTCTCAGCCATGAGGTTCCTCCTTCGTGCGGGCGTGTAGGTGCCCTGTGGTGATAATAAAAGAACATGCCACAGGTGGCATGCGTCTGTGCCAGAGACTAACACCGCTATCGGCGAGTTATCAATAACTTTCGCGCGTGTTTGCTGCGGGCGCAGGGCTACGACGCCGTCTGGTCCAGTTTCTGGGGAGTAGTACGTGCGCACATACGGAATTTACGAGAACGTGGCGTGCGAAACAGCGAAAGTAGTTGAACGTGTGCATATAATTGTCGAGGTGCCGAACTTCAAGGAGAGACATGACCGAAGAACGCAGACTGATGGCGATCCACGCCCACCCCGATGACGAAGCGTCGAAGGGTGCCGGCATGATGGCAAAGTACGCCAAGGTTGGCAGGGTGAAGGTTGTGACGGCGACGGGCGGAGAGCGCGGCTCGATCCTCAACCCTGCGCTCGTCGGTGACGAGCAGATTGTTGAGAACTTGACCGAGATCCGTCGTGCGGAAATGGCAGCCGCCGCCGAAGCGCTCGGTATTGAGCACTCGTGGCTCGGCTTCGCAGATTCCGGCCTGCCGGAGGGCGATCCACTGCCGCCTATTCCCGAGGGAAGTTTCGCGCTCCAACCGATGGAGGTTGTGGTCGAAGCTCTCGTGCGAGAGATCCGCGAATTCCGCCCGCAGGTTATCACCACGTATAACGAAATTGGCGGCTATCCCCATCCGGACCATATTCGCGTGCATACCGCCTCAATAGCCGCGGTCGCTGCGGCGCGAGATCCCTACGCGTTCCCAGACGCAGGGGAACCGTGGATGGTCTCCAAGGTCTACTACGACGCCGGTTTTAACCGCGATCGCATCGAAGCATTCCACAAGGTGATCATGGAAAAGACGGGCTCGAGCCCGTTCAGTGATTGGCTCGCACTCCGCCGGGGCACCTCGACTAAGGTGTGTGCCCGCGTTCATGTGGCGGACTATTTTCTACAACGCGACGCCGCGCTGCGCGCTCACGCCACACAAATCGACCCGGATGGCTTCTTCTTTGCCATGCCGCGCGATATTGAGGCCGATATCTGGCCATGGGAGGATTTCGTTCTCGCCATGACTACTGTCGGACGAAGCAACGCCCAGGAGCGCGATCTCTTCGAACGCGTCCCGGACGTTGAGCCACTGTTTTAGTCGGATCAGCTAGAACAAACGGACCAGATAAAACATCAGGAAGGGCCTAACGAGCAGACTCGGTGATGCCCGCGGCTACTGGTTGGCGCTACTTCTTTTTGCCCTTCTTGGCCTTCTTGTCTTT
>JAAYGH010000077.1 GCA_012727825.1 Trueperella sp. | reverse complement strand
CCCATCGTCCATCGAGCCACGGGTCCCAAATCACAACTCGTCTGCCCTGTCGACGAAGCTATTGAACAGGTTGCCAAACATCACGAGACGGAAATTGCGCTCATCGCAATTGAATCCGCGTTAAACAAGAAGCTGGTCGATATCGGCTGGGTAAGCGCCATGCTTGAACGACTATCGCAGCGGCGGCGAATGGCTCTCGAAGACTTTTCTTTCGCATCTGAATCTGGCGCGAAACACGGGTGGCTCATTCAATGCGGAAGAGAGGTCTCACGGTCCATCAACAGGTACCTCTGTTTCCGAACCGCCACCATCGAGTAGATATTGTGGTCGGCAAGTCGTGGGTTATTGAGTGTGATTCCGCTATGCATCACTCGGCCATCAAAAAATACGAGTTGGATCGAGACCGTGACCTGTACCTTGAGAGCCATGGGTTTCGTGTAACCCGGCTAAGCTACCGGCAAATATGGCAAGAATGGGAATCCACACAACAGCAGCTCAACTCAATCATCATGCAACGCGCGTACCGGAAACCCGCGGGTCTTGACCCTGCTCAGGTCACCTCACGGTAGGAACATTCAGCACCGTAAGTCGGCGTGCACGAGACCCGGCGGCTATCGGCTCAAGGCGCGCATGCGGGAGCCGAGTGGCACAATGACGCCATGTCCTCCTTCCTCGACACCATCACGAATTACGCCGGCGATCAGCTGACCGGCCACGTCGTGATACCGCCGCGGATCGCACAATTTGGCCGGTGGGGTGAGTGGGTGCCAGATTCCGTGCGCTCCGCTCTCGAAGGCGCTGGCGCGGGTACACCATGGGTGCACCAGGCGCGTGCAGCCGATCTCGTCCACGGCGGGCATAACGTTGTGGTGGCAACGGGAACTGGCTCCGGAAAGTCTCTCGCTGCCTGGGTCCCCGCACTCTCAGCGATCGCGAGCGCTCGTGAAGCAACATCGCTCGCCACCGCACGTTCCCGGCCGACAGTCCTCTACCTTGGCCCCACGAAGGCCCTTGGCGCTGATCAAGAGGATTCACTCACAAAACTCGCAGCTGCCGTGGACCCACGAATCGGTGTGGCAACCGTGGATGGAGACGCCGATGGCTCCACCCGCGTGTGGGCGCGGCAATCCGCCGACATCATTTTATCCAATCCCGATTTCGCCCACTTCGGACTACTCGGCCGCCCTGAATTGTGGCAGCGACTCTGGCGTGGCCTGCACATTATCGTCATCGACGAATTCCACTCGTATCGCGGATCGTTCGCCTCAAACGTGGCGCTCGTCGTGCGCCGGCTGCTGCGCGTGGCCAGACATTATGGCGCAGATCCGCGGGTGGTTTTCTTGTCTGCCACCGCATACCAGCCGGCTATCTCCGCTCAGCGCTTTTTGGGCGACGCGTTTGGGCCCGTGCTGGCCGTCGATAATGACGGCTCGCCTGCCGGCCAACGCGACATCCTGACCATGGTCTGCCGGGAGGTTCCGGGTGGTCATGACCCGGTGATCAACGAAGACGGCGCCGTCGCCGACATTCGGCGCCGCGCGGCAAACACCGAGGCCGGGGAGTTAACCGCCAAACTCGTGTCCTCGGGGGCGCGCGCGTTGACGTTTGTGCGATCCCGGCCCGGAACTGAACGAGTAGCCGAGGTGTCGAGGGAGTACTTGGCCGAATCAGCTCCGCACCTTGAGGGTACCGTGGCCGCATATCGCGGCGGATATCTTCCAGAGGAGCGCCGGGAACTCGAGGCGCAGCTCCGCACCGGTGACCTGCGCGGATTGGCAACAACTTCTGCATTGGAACTTGGTATCGACATTTCCGGCCTAGACGCCGTGGTCGTAACCGGCTGGCCGGGCACGCGCGCCTCGTTCCAGCAACAGATCGGCCGCGCCGGCCGCGCCGGCACCGGCGGCCTCGCCGTCCTTATTGGGCGCGATAATCCGCTCGATCAGTACATTTTGACTCATCCGGAATCACTTGCGCAGGGCAATCCCGAGATGAGCGTCTTTGACCCCACCAATCCGTGGATCTTGCCAGGGCACCTGTGCGCGGCGGCAACCGAAGTACCTCTGACAGCAGCAGACATCGACGTGTTCTCACTCGATTCAACCGAGCCTTTCGAGGAGCTGGCAGAAACTGGACTACTCAAGGAACGGCCCACAGGCTGGTATTGGAACCCGTCGATCAAGGTTAATCCCCACGACATGGTGGACATCCGTGGAGGTGGCACCACGGTATCGATCATCGACTCCGAGTCGGGTGCACTGCTCGGCACGGTCGACGAGAGCCGTGCCGACTACTCGGTGCATCCGGGCGCTATCTATCTCCATCAGGGTGTGCCGTATCTCGTGGAGTCGCTCGATGGGGATATTGCGCTCGTCCACCAGCACCGCGAGGAAGAAATCCGCACCTTCGCGCGTGACGAGACGGTAGTCGACATCCTGACTACTGAGGAAACAATCGAACTGCCCTGGGGCACGTGGAATCGAGGCGAGGTAGTGGTGCAGTCTCGCGTGGTCGGATACGACATCCGCCGGGTGAAAGATGGGATGTTCATCGGAACCGTGCCACTCGAAATGCCGGTTCGGCGCCTGCAGACCTCGGGTGTGTGGATGACGATCAAAGATTCCGTGATCTCAAACGCGGACATTATCGCGGCGGACGTGCCCGGTACCCTCCACGCAACCGAGCACACGATGATCGCACTTCTCCCGCTATTTGCCACGTGTGACCGCTGGGATATCGGCGGCCTGTCCACCGCCGTTCATGTTCAGACCGCAATGCCCACCATCATCGTTCACGACGCGATGGCAGGAGGCTCCGGCTGCGCCCGCCGTGGCTTCACCGCCGGCATCGACTGGCTTAAAGCCACCCTTGACACTCTCGAGGCCTGCGACTGTTTGCACGGCTGCCCCCGCTGCGTCCAGTCCCCCAAATGCGGCAACAACAACGAGCCCCTCGATAAGCACGGAGCAACCACGCTGCTCCGCCATCTTGTGGGCTATTCACCGGGGAATTGATCAGCTGGACCAGCGACCGCGGTGGCTTTGTGCGTTCCTGCAAGCCATTCAAAGCGCGGCTCCTTTCCAACGACGACGGTGATCACGCCTCCCTCCCCGGCGCAGGTCACGTTCATGCCAGTCGCAATATCACGCGCCCGAGCACATGCCTCAGGCACCGAGCCGGTATCACGCAACACAATTGCGCCGGACACCGCAGCAAGGTCTGCCGCATTGCGAACGTCCATTCGTTCCCATGCCGTGTAGAACAGCTGGAGCATACCGACGGCCACGAGCGCCGCTGCGAGGATGGCGAGCGCCACGCCCGCTGTTCCGACACCAGGCTCTGTAGCTGGTCGCGGAACAGGTTCTGTAGCTGGTTGTGGATCAGGCGAGATCCCCTGTGGCTCAACCGAGCTTGCGCCGCCTTTCTTATCCATCATGCGTACCCGGTTAACCATCATGTACCCCCGGTTCAATAACGCTCCGATGCTGGCCCACGAAATCCACACCCGCAAGTTCGTAGAGCCCCGTACCAACACGCCGGACAGTCACGTGCACGATCTCGCCTGTTACGTCGATTGACACCTCGCCACCCGAATTCTGCACTGCCACAGCCACATCCGTTCTCCCCTCGATCGAATACTCACGAGCAATCTCCTTCGCCTCGTTCGACACGTCGATCGTCCGCCACGCCCCAACGAGACCGCCGAGCATGAGGAAAACCATCAGGAAGTAGATCGGTGTGACCAACGCGAACTCGCTGGTCACCATGCCGGATTCGGTTTTGTCCTCCCGCATCGCATTCATTGACACTCCTTTTTATTGAGGATCGATCGGTCCTCGGTTATTGGGGGTCGATCGGTCCTCGTGGGAATCGATCCTGCCCACTTAAGACTTTCTGGACCGTTACACTTTCTGGACCGTTGAAAATGGGCCCGGCGAGGGATGACACCGGGCCCGCCGCGGTTCAGATAACTGGAAGTCCGAACCACGGATGATTTCAACCGAACTTAAAGATCGCCTTAAAAATGGTCGCCAGTCCCTCGCGGAACCAATCCTGCTGGGCAAGCCACACAAGAATGCCCGCGATCGACGTTGTCGCAACCGTTCCCACCGCATACTCGGCCGAGACCATTCCGGACTCTTCCTGGGGTGTGAGCGCAGTAGTGAAGACGCGCTTGATCATGGTGTCCTTCTTTCTGTATCCGCCAATTGGCGGGGTTTTCCGGCCGTGGCCGGGTGTCACCCTGCGTGACAACCCCAGTGT
>JAAYGH010000076.1 GCA_012727825.1 Trueperella sp. | reverse complement strand
GAACCGTCGGGATCCCACACGTAATAGTCGTGCCACACGTGTCGTATCGGGCCGCTGCCTGCCATCAGAAACGACGACGCCAGAGCGCTCACGCCCACAGCCAAAGCGATCGTTTTTTCGCGGCTGTCGGGTGAGTCGGAGCCCCTTGCACGGCTGGTCGCTCGCGTGGTTCGCCAGCGTTCGTACCCGTCAACCGCTGCCACTGCAACGATGGGCATGAGCACCGCCGAATAGTGCCACGTCCAGCCCCAGTAATACTCAACGTTTCCAAGAAAGCGCCACGCGAGCGTGGGCACAATCATGATCATGATTGGCGAGCGCAGTGCGATCACGCCGCCGAGGGCAATGAGCAGGGCGACGGTGATCCATTTGTCTGCGGGTGTGACGAAGCTAAGGAGTTGACCGGCGAGCCCCGCGTCGTCCACTCGGTCCGTGTAATCCCACTGACCCTGAGTGTTAAAGGCTGGCAGTATGACGAAGACGGTGAGAACAAACCACGCCACGCCCCAGGTGCCAAGGCCGAACCACGGAGTGGTCGATGTGCCTCGCCGCCACGCATTCCACAGGCCGACCGCGGCAAACGCAGCGACAGTCAGGCCCAAGTCCTCCTTGACGAACACGAGCGCACCGATCAGCGCGATTGCCGGCCACACTCGTCCGGACACGTACAGGACCAGCCCGTAGGCAAGCAGAGGCACGGCAAATGCGATCTCGTGGAACTGCGCTGCCACGGCGTTGGCCAGCCCCCAACTCAGCGCGTAGGCGGCAGCTATCAGTCCGCCAGCCCTGCCCATGCGCTCGCGGGCGAGCCACGTGATCGGAACAATCGAGATCGCGAACAGCGCGTTCTGAGCGATCAGCAGAGTGAGGCCAGAGGGGAACAGAGCAAATAGCGGCGTGAGAAGAAGAAGGATGGGGTGGAAGTGATCGCCCCACAGGTGATAGCTCGGGCCTTTGATCGCAACGATCGGTTCGCTCACCGTGCGATAGCGGTCAAGAAGCTGAGTGAAGATGCCGAGGTCCCAGCTCGGCGC
This sequence comes from Trueperella sp., assembly GCA_012727825.1. Lineage (GTDB taxonomy): Bacteria > Actinomycetota > Actinomycetes > Actinomycetales > Actinomycetaceae > Trueperella. Next base: position 4,533 of record JAAYGH010000076.1, on the reverse strand, counting down.
TGCGAAGTTTTGCCACTGCCACACCGAAAAAACGGTATAGCCGGCGAACACCAGCACGGCCATCACCCAGCCCAGCCGATCCGAATGGATCTGGCGGAGGGGCGACAGCCGCGTTCCGGCACCGTGCGCCATTTAAACGATATTGCGTTTCTGTGCGATCTGGAGAGCCACCCAGCCCAGTGGTACGCGCCCCCAGAAGGTGAACAGCCGATAGAGCACGGCAGTGGAGAACGCGATCGACGACGGAATGCCAGCGATGACTAGTCCGCCGGTGAGTGCCGCCTCGACCGGGCCGATACCGCCCGGGGATGGCACAACAGAGCCGACCGAATTCGACAGCAGGTACGTAACCGCCAGTGTGATTATCGGAAGTTCGTAACCGAACGCTTGCAGACTCATGCCAAATGTGGCAACGAATGCCATGGACTGGAAGACTGCGGCACCCGCGCCCGCGACAATGCGGCTCGGGTGCGTGACGAGCCATACGAGGCGTGGCCAGATCTGCTGAAGCGTGGGGCGGATGCGGCCAAGGAGCCACTGGCGGATGGGCTTGATGGCGAAGATGACGAACGCGATCAGGGCGATCACGCCGATCGCGATCATAATCGAACCGGAGGGCAAGGAGAGGTTGCCGAGGTCGCCGGTGAACAGCGAGAGGATGATGAGCAGGATTACCGTGACGAGGAACTGCGCGATCTGGGTGATCGAGACGGTGGCGATGGCCGGCGTCGTCGCCACACCCTTCTTCTGGAGGAAGCGTAGGTTGAGCGCCGCCGGCCCGATGCCGGCTGGGGCGACGAGCGTGACGACCGAGGCCGCGACCTGAACGAGCAACGTTTCACCGAATGGGAGGCGCTCCTGCGTGTAGGCCTTGAGCGCGCCTGAGGCGCCGACATACGTGCCGAGCCCGGTAATGAATGCGGCAAGCATCCACCACGGATTCGCATTGCTCAGGGCCAGGCGCAGGTCGTCGAAGTTGAGTGAACCGAGGAGGATACCAATCGCGATGACGCCGATAATGACAGTCACGATCGTCTTCATCGAGAAGCGGGTGAACTCCACGGCTTGGAGCTGCGTTGCTTCTGGGACGTCTTCGGACAGTGCGTCCCGGAGCTGTTGGAGCTCCTTCTTTGAAAACGATTCGCGGGTATGGGCCGGCAGGATTGTGTTTTGCAGGAACGGAGCCACGGAGGCAACGATCGGTGCCGGCAGCGCGCGTGTCAGAGAGGCGACTGCGCGTTCGACGCCGACGACGCTGGCCAACATTGCGACTGTTTGCGCCAGATCCACCTGGCGGGACGAATCCGTGGAGAGAACCGAACCGTTTTGCCATGAGGTAATCTGCAGGCCGCTATCCGATTTCTTGACGTACTTGGCATGCATGTGACCATGGGACATGCCCGCGCGGTGGGCACGGCGAAGCTGATCCCACAGGCTGTCCAGATCGTCGTCGGAAATGTCTTCGCTCAGCACCTCGTCGATGAGCGGATCGTGGGTGGCCTTCTCGATGAGAACGATCGAGGAATCCATTCGGGCGAGGGTGACGAACTCGGCGGTATTGAGGCCAATCTGCTCCGCGCGCATGGCGAGCAGCGCCATATGTTCGGCCATTGCCTCGGTCGTGCGGCGAGTTTGGCGAATCGTGGTGCGTAGGGTGATGCGCGCCCACAGATCATCGAGGACCGACATGATTTGGCGGTCGGCATCGAGAACTTTCAAATGATAGGCGCGGCCGCTGACATCCGTGGCGATGTAGTTACGTGAAACGAGTGAGGAGCGCGTGGTGGGAAATCGCTTGCGAGTGTCTGCGCGGAAAGTTTCGGCGTCGAGACCGTTGATTTCCCACTGATCATCCGGGGTCGCCAGAGTTTCGAGCTCGCGGATGAGGGTTTCGGCTTCGGATTTCTGATCGTCATCGGGAGGGGCAGCCGCGAGGATCTGCCGAATTTGTTCGAGGCCGGCCATGTTCGTGTGGCCGATGGGTGCAGTTGAGATGATGTCGTAGGCGTACAGCGGATCGTCGGCCGTCAGGTCATCAATGCGCACGGCAGTGACGACGTCGATGCCCGCTCGGCGAATCATCGAAATGAGCTGGGCGCCGGTTGTGCGTTCAGGCTCGCCGCCGATGAGGTAGCGGGTAAGGAGGCCGGAGACGAGGCCGATGAGCACCGTGAGGAGCGCCGCTGTGAGCGTTTGATTGCCCTGAAGAACGGAGAGTAGAAGAACGATGGCAAGTAGCCACCAGCCCGTGCGGGTCAGGCGTGATCCCTTAGCGGATCCAGATACCGCGAGCAGGGCCGAGACGAGGGCTACGTAGGGTACGAGCGCGATGTGTGTTTGCTGGTCAATCGCGTCGGATAATTGATCGACAAGCTGGGAGCTTGGCCACCAGCGGTCACCCGCCCACAGCGCCACGTTCGTGAGGAGGAGCGAGACCCCGACGGCGGCGCCCGCCGTGATGATCGTTCGCCACCGACGCCGGAAGATCATCTCCGCGATTAATGCGATCGGGAGGAAGAACGAGAGCAAGCCTTCCAGTGCGTTGATCGGCAGGGACAGAATTGTTTCGAGCACTCCGCCGGTCGCACGGCGGACATCTTCTGCCACCGCGAATGTGGTGGTACGACCATAGACGGCGAAAATGCCGGCGAGGACACCGCCGATGATTGCGAGCACGGCACCGAAGAGATCGGCGGGATTGCGGGCCCAGCGTTGGGGAGAATCGATGAGGAGCACGTCGCGGCTGGGCGGTCGCACGGGTGAGGTCAGAGGCTCCGCAGATGGGAAGGTGGTCGCTGTGAAGTCCGCTTTGGGTTCGACCACGGGATTGCGCGACGGGTCCTCCGGCGAGGAGCCGGAGGACGACGCAGATTCTGGCGGTTTCGTGCTCACACGACGATCCTAACCAAACTCGGCGTTAACGCGGCACGCCCTCTGGGTGAGGTACCTCTAAGATCCGCGAACGTCGAAGCAATTACGCGCTACGCAGACGCAGCGAGTTAACGACGACGATGACCGACGAGCTTGCCATCGCGAACGCCGCGATTCCCGGCACGATCAAGCCGAACACGGCTAGCGGGATCGCGAGCACGTTGTAGGCGAACGCCCAGACGAGATTCTGTTTGATAATGCGCAGGGTCGCTTCCGAGACACGGAGAGATGCCGGGATGGTCCGGATATCTGAGTTCACGATCGTGATGTCGGCAGCTGCTTTCGCCACGTCCGTGCCAGATCCCATTGCGATGGACAGGTCAGCGCCAGCGAGAGCTGCGGCGTCGTTGACGCCATCGCCCACCATGGCCACGCGCTTACCTTCGTTTTGGAGTGCTTTCAGAATTGCAAGTTTCTGTTCTGGGAGCACCTCTGAGTGGACCTCGGTGATACCGAGTTCGCCAGCCACGGTTGCAGCGGTCGCGGCGTTGTCGCCAGTCACGAGCACGGGGGTGAGGCCGCGCTGGCGCAGTGCCTGAAGCGTTTCGAGGGCTTCGGCTCGAACCGTATCCCGCACGCCCAGCACGCCCACGGCTTCGCGATCAATCGTGATCACGACGGCGGTTGCGCCAGATGTGGCGATAATTTCGGCCCGTTCGCGGATCGCCTCCACGTCATGACCCTCGGCGTCTAGCCAGACGAGCTTGCCTGCGGCCACCGACTGCTTGCCGATTTTGCCAACCACGCCATTGCCCATAATATTTTGGAATCCTGCGACGTCGCTGACCTCAATGCCCGCATCCTTCGCCGACGAAACGATCGCCTTCGCGATGGGGTGCTCCGAATGTGATTCCACGCCTGCGGCAGTTGCGAGAAGGTCCTCGCGTGACACGTCGCCGACGACCTCGACATCGACGACGGACATGTTGCCCGTTGTCAGCGTGCCGGTCTTGTCGAGCATGATTGTGTCAACGTGATGTGCGCCCTCGAGTGCTTCGGGGCCACGGATCAGCACGCCGAGGTTCGACAGTCGGCCGGAGCCCACGAGCAGAGCGGTCGGTGTTGCAAGACCGAGCGCACAGGGGCAGGCCACAACAAGCACGGTGATCGCTGACGCCAGCGCCATTTCTAGCGGGTTGCTAAACACGGCGATGCGGATGAGGAAAGTTGCCAGCGCGATGACGATAACCGCTGGCACAAAGACCGCTGAAATACGATCGACGATGCGCTGAACTGGTGCCTTACCGGTTTGCGCCTCGGTGAGCAGGCGGCCCATCTGTGCGAGGGTCGTTTCTTCACCGACGCGGGTGGCTTGCACCTCGAGTGAGCCCTGTTCGTTGATCGTTGCGCCCGTGACCTCAGAGTTTGGGCCAACGTCCACGGGCACGGATTCGCCCGTCACAAGTGAGGCGTCGATTGCCGAGTTGCCAACGACGACGAGGCCATCGGTTGCAATCGTTTCACCCGGTCGCACTCGGAAGACGTCTCCGACCTGGAGGTCCGCTGTGGGAACCGTGGCATTAACCTCGGTTCCGTCGGCGCGCCGCAGGAGGAAAGCTTCATCGGCACCCAGTTCGAGGAGTGCTCGAAGGGCATCGCCGG
>JAAYGH010000075.1 GCA_012727825.1 Trueperella sp. | reverse complement strand
TAACCACGGACTGACGGTGCGGGCACGGGAGCAATCTTGTGCCCGCACCGCTGTGTGGAGTGGCGTGCGGCAGCGGTTTTAGAGGTGCGTGGCAAGCCACGTGAGGGACTCGGAGGTCCCGGCGTGAATGATCGCGTCAGCATACGTGTCGCCTTTGGTGCCGCCACGGTTGATGATGACGATTGGCATGTCACGTTTGTCAGCCATGCGCACGAAGCGCATCGCCGACCCGACCGGAAGTGAGGATCCGGCGACGAGCAGGGCTTCGGCGTCGTCGACAAACGCAGTTGCCTCCCGCACATCCTCGGGGCGAACAGCTCCGCCGAAGAACACAACGTTCGTGCGCAAAATCCCGCCGCACCTCTGGCAGTCGGCCACGCGGAAACCTTGGGTGTTCACGACCGTGGCGTCGGCATCAGGGGCGATGGCAGCCTTGGATGGATCGTCTGGTACCCAATCTGGATTGAGCACTGAGAGGCGCCGATGGAGCGATTCGCGCGAGGTGACCTCTCCGCAGCGCGTACACACGACTTCGTCGTAGCGTCCGTGAAGGTCAACGGTGTGGAGCGAGCCGGCACGCGTATGAAGGCGGTCAACATTTTGAGTCACGACGCCGGTGACGATTCCACGTTTCTCCATGTCGGCGAGCGCCCGATGGCCGGCATTCGGCTCTGCCCTGTGAGGACCTTGCCAGCCCAAATGGTTGCGCGCCCAATAGTGCCTACGCCAGCGCTCTTCGGCCATGAACTGCTGGATCGTCATTGGGCTGCGCACTTGCGATCCGGGAGAGCGGTAATCGGGAAGCCCCGAATCCGTCGACAAACCAGCGCCTGTGAGAACGGCAATGCGCCTATACTTGAGCGCTTGGAAGGCGGGCTGGAGCGCCGCGTCAAGATCTTCGGGATCAGGACGCGCTGCGCTCGCGGGCGGAACGCCCACACTTTTTATGCGCAAATTGGGCGCATCCGAGCTCGGGAAGTAGTCTTCGATCCGGTGTGCCATGGCCACAGTCTACTATTGGCTTTGCCCACTATCCGATTCTGTGGGGTATGCACGGCAGGCCCTTGACGGCTGTGGACAACGACGACGCCGTGGTGCAGTTTCGGTCTAGGTTGCATGTATGGAACTTCATAGACCACCCAAGACGGCGGTGGCGTTCGGGGCAATGGCGCTGTGCGTTGGGCTTCTGGCCGCGTGCGGGGATAGTGCAGTGCCAGAGCCAAGCCCAACACCTGCCACGTCGTCCGAATCAACCGCGGCCGATCCGGCAAGCGATTACACGATTCCTCCACCGCCGGAAAATGTATACAAGCCTGACGAGCCTGATCTTTCGGTGATTGATTTGGAGAGTGCATACCAGTTGGCGCGCTACTACCTTGACCTTTACCCGTATGTGAAGGCCACGGGAGATGCCACGGAATGGGATAAGTATGCGCATCCCGAATGCGAGTATTGCGCGGTAGTGTCCGACGCTGCTGAGGTCGAAGGTTCTGTCGGTGCGTGGACAGACTTCAACTTGGGAGTCGTGGACGAAGCGACATTCGTCTCCACTGGGGGTCTGGACTTCCGGATTGATTTCCTTGTTAACCGCGATGAAATCGTCTATTACGGTCCGAGTGGCGAAGTGAGAACTGCTGCTGGGGAACACAGTGTCGTCATCGGAATCAAGGAGATTGATGGTGCCTTAAC
>JAAYGH010000074.1 GCA_012727825.1 Trueperella sp. | reverse complement strand
CCACCCGGTAGAGCGTCATCATTGCGGGAGCAACAACCGACCGGCCCGGCTCGATAGAAATACGCGGAGCGGGCAGGCCCGACTCGGCCATGTGCTCATGTACGGCCCGTGCAAGAACAGCCGCGAACTCGGGCGGAGCCGGCGGCGCGGCGTCGTTCGAGGTGTAACGCACGCCGTAGCCACCACCAAGGTCAACTTCTGCGATATCAATCCCCTGCTCGGCGGCCCACTGGCGCATGGAGAGCACCACCTTTGTGGCTTCGCCAAAGCCGTCGGTGGATAGAATCTGCGAACCGATATGTGAGTGCAGGCCGACTAGATGAAGTGACTCGTGGGACGCGATCGCCGCAATCGCCTCCTGAGCTGCACCGCTGGTCACCGACAGGCCAAACTTCTGATCTTCGTGGGCGGTCTGGATGAAATCGTGGCCACCGGCGTGCACGCCGGTTGTCAACCGCACATAGACCGGTGCGCGAAGCCCGCGCTGGGTGGCTATCGCTGCCACCTGTTCCACTTCGTAGAGCGAATCGATGACGATGTGGGAGATGCCCTCATCAAGAGCAAGTTCGATTTCGGCATTAGACTTATTGTTGCCGTGTAGCCCGATGCGGTCCCCGGGCACTCCCGCCGCGAGCGCCGTGCGCAGTTCGCCTTCGGAGGAGGTATCGATGTTCAGACCCTCGTCGATCATCCACCGAGCAACAGCCTTCGAAAGGAACGCTTTGCCGGCATAATAAACGTCAGCTCCGGCAAGATCGCCGAACGCCTCGTCCATTGCCACCTTCCATGCTCGGGCACGCTCGCGCATGTCGGCTTCGTCGAGAACGTAGCTCGGTGTGCCAAACTCGCGAGCGATGTCGCGCACGTTCACACCCGCGACCTCCAGCTCGCCGCGGTCGTTTCTGCTCGTGTTCAACGACCAGATGCCGGTGGCGGTGCCGGTGGGTTCGGGTGCGGGGGTCATCTCAAGCATTACATCCTCTCCGGGGCGTTCACACCCAGCAGGCTGAGGCCGTTCTTCAACACCTGCCCGGTGGCGTCGTTGAGCCACAGGCGAGTTCTGTGCACGTCGGATACGGGCTCATCACCGCGTGGGGTGACGCGTGAGACGCCGTACCACGAGTGGTACTTGCCAGCGAGGTCTTCGAGGTACCGGGCTACGCGATGCGGTTCGCGTAGCTGCGCCGATTGCATGACGACGTCGGGGTACTGGGCAAGGGCTGCGATGAGATCGCCGTCAGCCTCGCCGTCGAGTGCAGCGGGATCAAAGGTTTCACGCGTCACTCCGTGCTCGGCCGCATTCCGATCCACGGACCGCGTGCGTGCATGAGCATATTGCACGTAATAGACCGGATTTTCATTCGTGTTCGCCGTGATGACGTCCAGATCCAGATCAATCGGCGAATCCATCGCCTGGCGCACAAGCGAGTAACGCGAGGCGTCCACACCGGCAACTTCCACAAGGTCGCTAATCACGAGAATCGATCCCGCGCGTTTTGACATCTTCACCGGCTCGCCATCTCGGACGAGATTGACCATCTGGCCAATGAGCAATTCGAGATTCTCGCCGACGCCCGCCGTGTCACCGAAAGCACGAGCCATCGCATACATCCGGCCAACGTATCCGTGATGGTCGGCGCCCAACATGATAATCACGTGGTCGGCGCCTCGGTTGCGCTTGTCGAGGTAGTAGGCAATATCGCCCGCGAAGTACGCCGTTTCACCATTCGACTTAATGATGACCCGGTCCTTGTCGTCACCGAAGTCGGTAGTGCGGACCCAAGTGGCGCCGTCGGCCTCGAAAATCACACCTTGATCACGCAGCGTTCCGATTGCTGCGTCCACGGCGCCCGATTCGTAGACCGAGTCTTCGTGAAAGTAGACATCGAACTCCACGCGAAAATCGGCAAGTTCTTTCTTGATCGACTCAAACATGAGCGAGACGCCGCGATCTCGGAAGACCTCCCGCGCCTCGTCGCCAGCAAGCTCAGCTGGATTGGGGCGACCTGCAGCCACCTCGGCCTCCATCACCTGCACCGCGATGTCCTCGATGTATGCACCCCCGTAGCCATCATCGGGAATCTCCTCATCACGAGCGCGCGCCAAAAGCGAGCTCGCGAAGCGGTCAATCTGCACGCCGTGGTCGTTGAAGTAGTATTCGCGCACGACGTTCGCGCCGGAGGCCGCCAATATGCGAGCAAGCGAATCACCAACGGCCGCCCAGCGGGCACCGCCCACGTGAATTGGCCCCGTGGGGTTTGCCGACACAAATTCAAGGTTCACGGTGGAACCGCCGAGCGTCGTCGTCGTTCCATAGTCGTCGCCAGCATCAACGATCGTGCGAACGAGCTCGCCAGCCGCCGCCTTGTTCAGCGTAATGTTCATAAAGCCAGGACCCGCAATGTCCACGGCAGTAATCGAGTCGGCTTTCAAAATTCGCGCGGCCAATATATGCGCGAATT
>JAAYGH010000073.1 GCA_012727825.1 Trueperella sp. | reverse complement strand
GTCCACGGGTGTTTCACCCCTCAATGCCGCGAGCCGGCTCGCTGGTATCGCTCGTCATCTTGCCGAGGGCGTGCGATGAAATATCATCTGATCGGCGCCGGGGGCGCAGGCATGTCCGTGGTGGGCCAGCTCCTTCTTGAGGGCGGCCACGACGTGAGCGGATCTGACCGGAGCAATTCTAAGAATCTCGCGCGGTTACGCGACGCAGGTGCCCAGATCTTTGTTGGACACGACGCCGGAAACGTTCCTGACGGCGCCGTCGTCGTCATTTCCACAGCCATCACAGGGAAGAACCCTGAGCTTGCAATTGCGAACTCTCGCGGGCAGCGGGTCATACACCGCTCAGAGGCGCTAGCGATTGCAGCCGAGTCCAAGGACTTCGTCGCGGTTGCCGGAGCGCACGGAAAGACCACGACATCCGGAATGCTTGCCGTTGCTTTTCACGAACTCGGCCGTGACCCGTCGCGGGCAATTGGTGGAAACCTTGCCGGTGGAGCATCTGGCGGGCACCTCGGTAGCGGATCCATGTTTATCGCCGAAGCCGACGAATCAGACGGTTCGTTCCTCAACTACGCGCCGCGTGTGGCACTCGTGACGAACATTGAGCCAGATCATCTCGATCACTACGGCTCCGAAGCCGCTTTTCATGAGGCATTTGACGAGTTTGCGCGGCGTATCGAATTTGGTGGCCTGCTCATTTGTTGCGCTGACAGTCCAGGGGCATTCGAGCTGGCGAAGAGATCACGCGATGCAGGCATTCGCACGTGGACCTACGGTCACGGCGAGGGCCTTGAACATCACGCAAAGGTGCGGGACGTGGACGGCGGTGCTGATCTTCAGTTCCGTGGCAAACCCATCGATCTGCGGCTCGGCGTGCCCGGAGCTCATAACGTGCTCAACGCCACCGGTGCGCTCCTCGTAGGCGTCGAGCTGGGGGAGGACCCTCAGGATATGGCCGACGCACTCTCGCACTTTCAGGGCACGGGAAGGCGTTTTGAGTTGCGCGGCGAGAAGGCGGGCAGGCGAGTCATCGACGACTACGCCCACCACCCGACAGAGGTGCGTGCGACGCTCGACACGGCGCGTAACTTAACCGACGGTGGGGTGCGAGTCATTTTCCAGCCACACCTGTATTCGCGTACAGAAATTTTTGCTCAGGAGTTTGCTGACGCTCTTGCGCTGGCCGATTCCGTCGTCGTGACTAGCGTCTTTCCGGCACGGGAAGAACCAGCTGACGGTCGCGAATCGGATGCCATCACTAACCTCCTCCCGGGTGCAGAGCTCGTGGCTGATCGGCACGAGGCTGCTAGGCGAATTGCCGAACTGTCCAAGCCTGGCGACATCGTGCTCACCATGGGCGCGGGCGATATTACGGAGATGGCCGACGTGGTTCTAGGGGCTCTATGAGGGCCCCGCGCCAACCCCGTCAACCTCGCCGACTTTCACCTCAGACAGATCAGAACCGTGACGGCGGGGGAGAGCTTCCTGTCAAAAGGCGTCCCACGATAGAGGATCACGTTCCGACAGCACCAGCCCCGCCGCCTAGCGGTGACGACCAGGACGAGACCGCGAACCACTCGTTGCCAACCGAGAACGCAACCAGCACCGGTGTCACGCGCGGGGGAGATTTGACGAAACCCAAGGGCCCAGGCATCGGCCAGCGAGCAATCCAGCTTTGGTCAAGCACTGCAGAACGGGTTCGCGAGCGGCACACCCGACGCGATGAGACCATCGTTATCGGGGATTCGGTCAGCTTGGATGCGCGCCGACTTGAGCGCCGCCGGGACCTTCGAAAGATTCGGCTCAAGCGGGCTGGTATCGGCGCAGCGATCATCGCGGTCGTACTCCTCATTAGCTGGCTGTTGTTCGCATCCCCGCTCCTGCGCTACAACTACGAACCCTCACACATCACCGGGTATGGCGAACCATCAATCGTCAATAAGGCTGATGTCGAACAACTGGTTGCCACTTACGATGGCCAGGCCCTGCTCACTTTGAACGAACGTTCACTCGAGACTGACATCGCGGCGGCGATTCCCGAAATTGCGGGGGTCACCGTTGAACGGAACTTTCCCAGAAGCTTGTCGATCGTTATAACGGAAGCCGTTCCCGTGGCATGCCTGGGAACGGGCGATGACTGTACCGCCGTGACTGAAGCGGGTGACCACCTCGAGATCCCTCAAGAGCTTGCGATCGCACTGCCGAGGATTGGCGCGATTGGCTCTGACCTTGATCCCGCGCGGGCGGTGGACGAAGTGCTATCCGTGCTTGGCGTACTGTCACCAGAAACGCGCGCGCTTGTGGGAGAAATCTCCGTCGCCAACGGCGACCTGGTGACCATCAACCTCGCCGATGGCCGAACCGTCTTTTGGGGTGGGCTAGAACGCGGCGATTTTAAGGCTCAGGTGCTTGACGCGCTCGTGTCAGTTCCGGCCACGCATTACGACGTCTCAATTCCAGACGCGCCTGTGAGCAGGTAAAACGCGCACGGAGTGGCCTGTTTTTAGGGCAATTTTGCAACACACCGACGCGGTCGTTGAATTAGCGAAGTTCCAGCCGTACCTTTTGCGCGAGATTGGAGCCAGAAAACTTCAAGTACAGCTTGAAGTTCGGAAGGAATAGCTTATGTACTCTTTGAATAACTCAGCGAATATCAAGGTCGTGGGAGTTGGTGGAGGCGGCGTCAACGCCGTCGATCGTATGATTCAGGACGGCCTCGCGGGCGTCGAATTTATTGCAGTCAATACGGACAGCCAATCGCTGGCCAAATCTGAAGCAGAGACGAAGATCGACATTGGTCGTGATGTCTCCAACGGCCTCGGTGCCGGTGCGGACCCAACAGTCGGCCGACGCGCAGCCGAGGAGAATATCGACATCGTCCAGTCCACCCTAGAGGGCGCGGACATGGTGTTCGTGACGGCAGGCGAAGGCGGTGGCACCGGAACCGGTGCGGCGCCCGTCATCGCAAATGCTGCGCGTGAACTTGGAGCTTTGACCGTCGGAGTCGTGACGCGCCCGTTCTCGTTTGAAGGTCTGCAACGCAACCGCAACGCAAATGACGGCATTGCCGAGCTCCGTGGCGCCGTTGATACTCTCATCGTCATTCCAAACGATCGTCTCCTTGACGTGACGGAGGATGATCTATCAATCATCGAGGCCTATCGTCTTGCTGACGAAGTTCTTCACAATGGCGTCAAGGGAATTTCCGATCTCATCACCATGCCGGGAGAGGTCAACGTCGATTTTGCCGACGTCAATACGATTATGAAGGACGCCGGCACGGCGATCATGGGTATCGGCTCAGCAAATGGTCCCGACCGTGCTTTGCGCGCAACCGAGAACGCC
>JAAYGH010000072.1 GCA_012727825.1 Trueperella sp. | reverse complement strand
TTTAACGGGTGCGGAGCGCTCGCGGCGGCGTTCGCATTCCAGATGTAACGAGCACGTTGTAGCGTTGCTGGAATTCAGCCCCGGTGGCGCGGATTGCGAGCACGAATCATCGCGCCTGCGGGAATCGCACGCGGGCACGGGATCGAGAATTGCCTCGCCGGGTGGTTAATCTCGCTCACCTGATCACCGGCATCATCAAGGATTCCGCCGGATGGCACCACGTACGCGACGGGCGGCTCCCCTGGGAACAGAAACTCAATCTCAGAGCCAGGTGTGATCTTGTTCTTCGCATGGAGATAAAGGCGCTTCGCATCCACATCGTAATCGTCGACGATACCGACGAGTAGCCACTCGTTGATGTAGCCGCCAACCTTAATCTCCTCGCTCGCAGGTGTTTCCGGGTAGTAAAATCCAGTGGAATAGGTGCGATGCGTGACCTTGTTCGGCTCGTGAGCCAGCCACGGTGAAAATTGGACCGACGTCGCAGGGCGGGGCTCGTCGTCGGGAATATGCACCTGGTCGTGAAAAGGCCGCAGGTTGCCTCCATGCTCGTCTTCAAACCCGCGCTGGACCATGTACTCGTTGACGGCCGTCTTATAAGCATTGGCCATAGCTGCCACGTAGTAGGCGCTCTTCGCACGCCCCTCGATCTTCAGGCTGGTCACGCCCGCATCGAGGATCTCGTCCACGTGCTCGATGGTGTTCATGTCGTTGGAGTTGAAAAGGAATGTTCCCTCATCAGTGATCTCAACCGGGATGAATTCGTTGGGGCGGCGCTGCTCGACCACGTGATACTTGTAGCGGCAGGGCTGGGAGCAATCGCCCTTGTTGGCGTCGCGTCCAACGGTGTGCTGGGAGATGAGGCAACGGCCAGAGAACGCCATGCACATGGAACCGTGAACGAATGCTTCGATCTCGAGATCTGCAGGGATATTGGCGCGCAGTTCACGGATGTCAGCCAGACTCAACTCGCGGGCTAGGACAATCCGCGAAGCCCCAAGCTGTGCGAGGGCATTGGCGGCCTGATAATTGGTCACGCCGGCCTGCGTCGATATGTGAATCTCTGTGCTTGGCGCGACCTCACGGGCAGCCATCAGCACGCCGATATCTGACACGATCAGCGCATCCACGCCGATGTCGCCCAGCTGGGCCATGTACTCATTCATGGAAGGCACATCGGCGGACGACGGCAGGATGTTGCAGGTGACGAAGACGCGGGCGCCACGGGCATGGGCGTAGGTCTTCGCTTCCTCAATCTGATCGAGGGTGAAGTTCTTGGGGGCCGTGCGCATCCCGAAGGCTTGACCTCCGAAATATACTGCGTCGGCGCCGAAGTCGACGGCGGTTTTTAGGGTGTCGAGGCTACCCGCGGGGGCGAGAACCTCCGGTTTCGTCCGGCGGCGCACGCCTGCAAATCGTTCCATCACACAGGCATTGTACTCGCCCGGTTGGAGGTGACCGTACCTAATGGTCCCTTGGTTCGCACGACTGCCACGAACTCTCAGACAGTGTCTAGAACAGAAATCTTAGATTTCCCGTGTCGATTCTCGTGCTGGGTATTTCTATTTGTCTGCGCACCAAGCTAAAAAATCGGTAGCTAAAACTATGGGCTTACCCCAGTTCATTGCCTTTCGGGCTTTACTCGATTGACTCCCCTGCTCGGCGGTGACCAATACATCGCAACGAGTCTTGGACACATTATTGGCGATATGGAAACCATGCTTCACGGCCAGTTTTTCCATTTTCTTACGATCCACCGACTCACCGTTGGAGTCTAAGACCGTTCCTGTAAAACATATTCTGGCCTCGGGCCTCAACACTTCGTCAAGTGAGGTGTCAGTAACCGCCGCCGACACCCGGGCTACTGCAAGCTCACGGAACCGACCGAGATCACCGTCCTGTGTGACACCAAGCACCTGGATATCTTCCGGATCCGTACCGCGTGGCAGGAGATAGCCAGGCCGATCCGGTTCAGGGAAAGCCTCCGTTTGGTTGTCATCGAGGGTGATTCGCTCAGCAATTCGAGCCACTGCTCGTGCACGCTCCAAAGCTGTGGGACCCGCCAACGATATCCGCTCGTTCCGCTTGCTCCCACTCGTAGGAATTGAGATACCCAATGGCATTGATGAAACAATTCCATTTCGTTTGAGTTCAAAATCGATGTATCCCAACTCTCTATCGATGTCTATACCTACCGGAACCAAACCCTCGAGACGATCGAGCAACGCAGGCCAAGCCTCAGCTAGACGCGGAGCAGGAAGTACATCCTTAGCCTCAATTTCATAATCGGACCGGGAGTTGTAGAGGTCCGATTCTGGATTGACCAAAGTGTGGACTTCACGTCCATCGCTGGTTACGGCTGCAATCTCAACCGGCCTGGGTCGCGTTTGGCGGCCCACGTTGCCCGCGGAACAAAATCCAAAATAGGCGTAGCCCTCTATCTCATCAGATACCTGCGTGGTGAGAAATCGTCTGATGCGTTGATCGGTTTTCAGGTCCTTAGGCAGGACGTCGCGTTGCAGAATGAGCCCTGCCATGGAGGTACACCGGCTCAAAGCAACATAAAGTTGCCCGTACGCAAAAGTTCCACCAGAAAGGTCGACGATAAGACGATCAAGAGTCTGACCTTGGCTTTTGTGAATGGTAATAGCCCATGCCAATCGGAACGGTAACTGCCTGAACGTCCCAATCACTTCGCGCACGATTCGTCCGCCCTGCATAATCGGACGCGTGGATTCCCACGTGTGCAGACCGACTTCAACTTCGCGATCATCGCGGGTCCAGATCGTAACCTGAGGTTCGTCCCTAGAATTTTTCTTAATAGCGGTGATGACGCCGAGTGTGCCGTTCACGTATTGGTTTGCCGGATCGTTAGTTAGCAGCATCACTTGCGCGCCAATTTTATACCGCAGTTCCTCGTCGGTCGCCAAATCTGCGGCGTCGACTTCTCCTGTGATTTCACCACGCCATATAGATTCATCACCAGACAGCTGATTCAGGGCGGCGCGGTTTCGCGCGGAGGCTATCCGGTTCGTCGTGGTGAGAGTCAACCAAAACTGATCGTCGCTTGGCTTGAAGTCCGTCCGAGTGCGAGTGTTGAGGAGCTCACGGGAGGCTTCGTCGATCGTACCCTCGCGAATCGCGTTCAAAATATCAGTGAGCTCAGTATCCCCGGTCTGCCGAAAGACTCTCGTCAATTGGATTTGTGTGAAATCGTTCGCCGCATATTCGTCAGACGAAAAGAAGTATGGCGACGCGTACCTTGTGCTGAAGTAGTCCTGCTCGGACTCCACCACAACCGGCGGTAACTGGTACAAGTCACCGACCAATACGATCTGAACTCCTCCGAATGGCTCCCAGGGTTTTGGCCCGAACCTTCGCAAGGAGGCACTCAAGACATCGAAGAGATCGGCCCGGACCATGGAAGCCTCGTCGATAATCAACGTGTCTAGGGTCTTTAGAACTTCGTAAAATTGGCGCGGAAAGTAATTTCTCCCTTGGATATCCTCAACCGTTATGCCGGGCCGCAGTGAAAAGAGGCGATGAATCGTGTAACCATCAACATTCAAGGCGGCGATACCCGTTGGGGCAGCAACCACCACGTTCCGTTCAGTTCGATCCATGAAGTACTTGATCAACGTCGACTTACCGGTGCCTGCCTTACCGGTCAAAAATATGTGTTTTCCCGATTCCAAATGCTCCAACGCAGTTTTAAACTCGTCCGTGAGAATCAAGTTTTTATTTGTCACCATTGACACTCCAGCTGAAAAGATCAAAGCATGGTTATGCTATCTCGTAAGACTCACAAAAAACCGCTGGTTATTCCAGTTTTCCTGAAATAACCAGCGGTTTCACATTGTGGAGCTAGTGGGATTCGAACCCGCGACCTCTTCATTGCGAACGAAGCGCGCTACCAACTGCGCCATAGCCCCGCCAAAGATTCTAGCAAACACTGAGGGCAGATCCGCTAAAAATCTTCGTTTACTCGGTCACGATCTTGGCCCGGCGTGATCCTCAACGAGCTTCGCGATGCGGGAAGAGAACCCCTGCCCGCCCCATTCGGCGGTACCTTCACTTAGCTCGACGAGCTCTCGGTAAGCGTGAGCAAAACCGAGCCTGAAGACCTAGGTGCAGGGCTCACCTACCAAGTAATTTTCACCGTTCCACAAATCAACGGCGTCCTAATGGGGCATCCGGTTCCCTTCTTGACGCTGACGCCGGATACTTCAAACACAACTAAAGTCTGGCATGTTCTGATCAGTCTGATCAGCGCGAGGTCCGGCGAAAGAACTCCTGATAGGCCGCGATCTCATCTGCCGATTCAGAACCAAACAAGCCCTCCCGCTTCCCGATTCAACGCCACGCACGCTTCAGTGACGTGTTGCAATTGATGCCGCAAACATGTCGATTTCGGTGCTGATAATGGGCACTAGGCTCAATCAACTCGCCGCAACGAATACAGAGTTCGCCACCTTGCGCGCGCCCATCTGGGTGTCTAACTTCCCGCAAGAACCTCAACCAGTCGTTTCCAACCCCCATTGAACGTACTGCGTCAAGCGCCCAATCTGGCAACCACGTGCTACCGCCGCCAAAGGACGTCATCGCACTTTGAGCCAACCGCTTCTTGATCTCCTCTTTCTCATCAGCGATTCGTACCAGGTACTCCGACTCAGTCAATATTTCGAGGCGCTGCCCCTTAGCGACACTCTCCACGGCCTTCTAAAGCTTCAATGACATTTGGGCGCCAGGCCTCAAAGACCCCTCACTGAAACCACCGACAACCAACACCGTCGTCTGACGTGTAACACTCCTGCTAATAGTTGCGCCCAGCTTCTCCGCGAGCTCTTCCGCGTCCTTCCGCTTTAACGTGATCTTTCCCGTAAAGCAAACAACCTCATCTGCAAAGCTATTAGGAACTCCCTCTACACCATCAAGCCCCAGCTCCTCATCAGAGATATCTTCAGCGGTTACTCTGCGACGGGATTGGCCAATAACAGCCTGCATGTCCCGCAAATCCAGACGTTCCGCCAAGACCAAAAGGACGTTCGCTGCCGCCATCGCATCTGCAAGCGCGTCATGATGATCGAAAGGGTCCAGCCCTAAATGCTCCGAGACCCAAGGCAGCCCGTATGACGGAACACGGAGTGACTTCTTCGACAGAGCCAGAGTGCACAACCAGTCTCGGACCGGCCAGTTCAAGTCATAAGCGTCATAAGCGCCCTCGAACACACTACGATCAAATGCGGCATTATGAGCAACCAGAACATCATCTTGAGCGATGGCCTCAACTTCGCGGGCAACCTCAAACCAATGAGGCGCCCCTGCAACATCATCCGCCGTGATCCCGTGAATATTCACATTCCTAGGCTCGAATGTCTCAAGCCCTGGTGGTGGATGAATCAGCGAAGTAAACCGGTCAACCACCTGACCATTCTCGACCTTCACCAGACCGACCGAGCAAACAGAAGCGCGCTGAGCATTAGCAGTTTCAAAATCGATCGCAGTAAACGACAACCTCGTCATTTTTCTCTCACCTCATTGTGATCTGCACCCAGCGTAGTTCCGGCACAGCCATTCACACAACACACGCGGGGACCCCTAACCGCGAGCCCCCGCATTGCCACTAACCCTTTATGTCACGGGGATCGTACGCAGGCTTGATCGTGTTCTTGTCACGGATCCTCCCATCCACGCCATGAACGGAGATCTCACCTCCTAACGCCACATAACTGTTATGAAGATTCTTCCATTGACCACCTACACTTCTGGCCCCAACTCGATAAGAACACCGATTGGCGGTAAGTAGGCATCGCTAGAACCAACACGCGGCGCATGCAGCAACTCCGACAGACATGAAGACCCAAGCGTCCTTGGTTTGGCTCTCCCATTTTTGAGGGGATAGGTGTATGCCTAGGAAGTGTCCACAGGAGTTTTGTGAACATGGGGTTCGTATAGTGCTGGAAGGGTTGGAGGAAGATAAGTCGTTGGCGCCTTTTACGGTGATCGAGCAGGTTGGCAGTGAGCTCGGTGTTGCCAGCGAGGCGCTGACCTCACTGACGTGCGGACCACTAACGGGTTCCGTGACAACGCATTCTTCACTGACGTGTATTCCACGATCGTAGGGCGGACATCAGGGCTACCCCGAAAATCAAAGCACTACCCTCACAAGCCCTACGGCACACCTAGCTTTAGCGAAAGACCCAGCCAGACGGCCCCCGCCCAGTGTGGCGGGAGATGGTCAGCTATAGCACGCTATGCCACAAGGGTTATGGCGTGGTCGTGCGCGAAGGTAGCAAATTATGCGCGGCGGCGGTCGAGGAGTGCATCGAGGGTGGAGCCACCACCAAGAACGTCAGAGCGAAGCTCTTCAGTGCCGGTCATCTCCGGTGTCGGGTTCGCTGCCTCCAGCGCCTCGTCACCAAGACGTTCGCCGACTTGGCTCGGACGGTACGGAACCGCCACCTCGGGAGTTTCAGGTGCCACGTAAGGTTTGACGCTACGGCGTTGGATTGCTGGCTTGAGGGTATACGACGGGGCCTCAGCGCGCTCGCGAGAGTCAGTTCCGCGAACCCGGCTCTCCACTACGGGGGTGCCCTGAACGATGCGGTCAACGCGGGCCACCCGCGGCGCCGGGTGCGCTTCGAGAGCTTTCACTGCCTGGCTTTCCGCGCGTGACTCTTCCGCAGGCACGTTCACCGAAGCCTTAGCCGGTGCTTCATCGCGAGCCAGAAAATCGACGTCGCTCTTCGTGCGTGAGAGAGCCTTGCGTTGGTGGTCGCGACCCGATCGCAGGGCTTGGTTGGCGCGCGAAATGCGCTCGGTGTCTTCATGGTTGAGGCGGCCCCAGCTCGAGACCACCGCGCCGAGGCCAACGAGGTACAGTCCGCCAAGTGCGGTCGAGGCGATTGCGATGCCCGTGGGCAGCGACGTCGCGCCAGCCAGAATCCACAAAATCACCGTCAACCCGACGAAGACGGCCGCACCGAACAGGGCGCGCTGCTGAGCGGCTCCGCGCTGGGCGATACGGGCGCGAGCACGTGAACGGTCACGTGCAATGGCACGCATTTTTGCTGCGTCTGGTCCTCGCTGTCCGCGCTTGCCGGTGGATGTACTCATGATTCGCTCCGTCGTAAAAATTTTTCCGTGTTCGCCGCTGGCCTGCCTGAGAGTTCGTTCGGTGATGATCCTCAGGTCGTCTGAGTACCGTTCACCAATCGGTGCGTCCGCGAGGACGGCTCGGTTGCGGATTATTTGTGGAACGACGTATGCCAACAGGAACAACGTTCCTACGGCAAGTACCGCCCCATCAATACCCATATATCCACGTTATGTTGACGGCCGGGTTCTGGCGGTTATCTCACGGAGGCGTGTTGCTCAATCACGCCGGAAAGCGCACATTTTTGCCGGTTAAATTCCGACATCTGCCACACGAGGAACAATGGCCACACGTGATGTTAGTGACTACCAGCCGTTTAACGGGAATCAACCAACACGCAGAATTCTATGCGTTGAGGATGATGCACTCGAGCACGTCGCCAGCCTGAACAGCTCGCTGATCTTCCGGCACGATCGCGAGGCAATTTGCCTGAGCCAGTGCTGTCAGAAGTGGGCGCGCGGGATCACCGAGTGGCTCCACCGCGTAACCCTCATGGGGGTTACCCACCACGCGAGCACGGACGAACTCGCGTGTGTTCGCCGGCGACTCCCACGGCTTTTCCACGGTGGCGTTAATCGATCGGCGGTGAATATTCGTGTAGCCAGCCATCTGCCTGAGCGCGGGGCGAATGAAAACTTCGAAGGCAGTCATCGCCGCAACCGGGGATCCCGGTAAGCAAAACACCGTGGTCTCGTCCTCGAGTTTGCCCACGCCGAGTTGGCGCCCCGGTGCCATCGCCACGTTGTCGAATCGCACGGTACCAAGCGGAGAAAGCACCTCTTTCACGGTGTCACCGCCACCGTAGGACAAACCGCCAGTGGTGATAATAATGTCGGCACGCACAAGCTGATCCTCGAGGAGTTCACGTAGTTCGCGCTTGTCGTCGGTCACCGCGCCGACCCGGAATACCTCTCCCCCAGCGTCGCGAACTGCTGTTGAAAGCGCGTGGGAATTAGCGTCATAAATTTTGCCCACGGTGGCGGGCATGCCTGGTTCTTGGAGTTCGTCGCCGATCGCCATGATGACCACGCGGGGTGACGGATGAACCATCACCGTTGAATGCCCTGCCGAGGCGAGAACGGCGATTTGACGGGAACCGATTCGCACCCCCGCTCGAAGGAGGACGTCGCCCGCTCCGAAATCTTCTGCGCGGTGGCGAATGTTGTCGTCGTCGCCGATTCCTTTGAAAATCTGGACGTCGGCACGTCCTTGATCCGTGTTCTCGATTGGGATGATGGCCTGTGTACCGGCCGGCACGACCGCGCCCGAGGAAATCCGCACCGTGGCGCCGTGAACGAGCATCGACGGATCGATCGTGTCGGCCCGAACCTCCTCAACAACAGGTAACACCACGGGGTGATCGCGAGAGGTACCTTCCACGTCCTCAATCCTCACCGCGTAGCCATCGCGCGCCGCGAGATCGCCCTGCGGGACGTCGACCAGGGAACGGACATCCTCAGCAAGAACGCAACCGACGGCATCGGATAGAGCAACAGCGAATGACGGCAGCGGTTTCGCAACGGCAAGGCACTCTTCGAGGTGCTCGGCAACGGACTTCATTGGGCCTCCCTAGGTTCCCGCACAGTTTACCGGAGAGCGTATCGCAACCCTTGCTCAACGGATACGTGAGAGAATCAAGGCATGTCTATCTCAGCGTTGAGTATTCCTGAGATCTCCCACTTGGAGGTTGAAGAAGGCAAACAGGTTATCCGCTCCACGATTCGAGCCCACCGCAAACAGCGTGGTCGGCGAGTGCTCGAAAACTACTCGAAAGAGTGGGCGGAGACTGTCTTGCAGTTTGTTGGCGACCGCGAACTGGTTGCCTGTTACGTGTCGGTCAACAAAGAACCACCTACGCACGCCGTCATCGAGGCACTGTGCAAAGCTGGAAAACGCGTGTTGTTGCCGAAGCTTGGTCCGGGTCTCACCCGCGCGTGGGGGTTTTACACCACGGATGAGGAGCTTGTAGAAATGGCGCCCGGGCGTCCCCCAGAACCCTTGGGCGAAGCGCTCGATCCAGAGATCTTGGCTGAGGTCGGGGCACTCGTGATTCCTGCGCTCGCTATTTCGCAGCGCGGTGCGCGCCTTGGTCAGGGCGGCGGTTGGTATGATCGCGCATTGAAAAAGGTTGGCCCGGACGCTCTTGTTGGTGCAATGATTTATCCTGAGGAGCTGCTCGTTGAGCACATCCCTCAGGATGAAATGGACGTTTCGGTTCCATACGCAATCCATCCGACGACGATTGTGCGGACGAGCGCAGCTGACGAGACTTTTCCACAGTTCGGATAGCGGCCACACTTTCCACATTCGCCTCTGAGGCCGCGACCGGGTGTGTGCCCGCTTCTGCATAATCGACGTATGGCTCATTCCCACCGAACGTCACCCTCCCCGACGCCGACGACTGCGCGATCGTCACCGATCCGTGCCATGCTGTGGCGATGGCGCTGGGTGGGGGTGGCCATCTTTGTCGTGCTAGCGATTCAGGCGCTCACGCCGGTGACGGCCGAGGCTCCGTCCGTTCCGATGGTTGTCACCACCCGCGACGTGGCGAGTGGGGAGCTCCTCGAGGCTAGCGACCTGGCGATCCTCCAGGTAGCGGACGATATCCCCGGTGGTATTGAACACGTGGATGAGGCAGTGGGCGAATTCCTTGTAGGGCCACTACCCGAGGGGGCGCCCGTACTCACGAGCCACCTGCTAACCTCCGAGTTCTTGGAAAACTCCGCGGCCGGAACTGTCATTGCGCCAGTTGCGATCGTTGACGCCGGAGGGATCGCCCTCATGCAACCGGGAGTGCAGGTTGACCTGTACGCGATGCCGGGCGAATTTTCTGAAGCGACCGATGCACAGGTACTGGTCAAGAGCATCCGGGTTGCGGGAATTGCCACGGACAAGGGCTCATCAAACCTATTGGCCCACACCGAAGACACCCATGTGTTCTATCTCGAAATCCCCACGGCCGCAATCGAACGCGTCCTTGGCGCTGGTTCGCGAGCGCCCCTTCACGCCGTCCTCTCCGGCCCGCGCGAGCCGTAAATGGCGAGATCGCGCGGACATCTGAAGATTATAGGTTGCCGAAATGCGGCGGTACGTCGTCCAAGATTTCGCGATCGCGAGCAGAGAGCCCGGACCCCTTACCAGATGTCGGTGTGGCACGGCCTTTCGGGTCGAGCCTCCGC
>JAAYGH010000071.1 GCA_012727825.1 Trueperella sp. | reverse complement strand
GTTCCACAGTACCCACGTATCCATGTTGCCGAAGAGGAGATCTCCCGCCTCGGCCTTCTCGCGTGCACCCTCAACGTTGTCGAGGATCCACTTGACCTTCGGGCCCGAGAAATAGGTGGACAGACCAAGGCCGACGATCGGCTTGTAGCGGTCCACGCCCTCGTCGCCAGCAAGTTCGCGAACGATCTTGTCGGTACGCGTGTCCTGCCAGACGATTGCATTGTAGACCGGCTCGCCCGTGTTCTTATCCCACACGACGGCGGTCTCGCGCTGGTTGGTGATGCCAACAGCAGCCAACTCATGGCGATTGATGTCTGCCTTCGACAATGCCTCGCCGATAACCTCGCGGACGCTTTCAGCTACCTCGATCGGATCATGCTCGACCCAGCCGGCCTTCTCCATGATTTGCTCATGTTCTTTTTGGCCTACGGCAATGATGTTGCCGCCGTGATCGAAGATGATCGCACGGGACGACGTCGTCCCCTGATCGACCGCCATAACATACTTCTTCTCTAACTCTGCCATTGGGTTCCCTTCTTCGTTGAACGGTGTTAAAACGCATGAAGCTGGTTACGGGTGAACTCCGCTCATCAGCAACCAACAGCGATCGATCGCACCGAGCGTCAATCTGCTTCCTTAACTCTTGCACAAAACGCTGAAAAGTGACGCGGAATACAGGCATATTGAAAAAAGTTGCAGCCTTCAATTTCAGCCATGGAAACCGTGCACGGTCAATTGGGCGTTGTGTCAACATGCTGGTCAACCCGTGAGTACAGCGGTCTTATTTGACGGCGACGACGACGCCGTCGCCAATGCCTTACTCGGTCCAGCGGAGCGCTGCGAGCATTTGCGTCAGAGATTCCTGAGCTTCGGTATACGACACAAGGCGGGCGCCCTTTTTCTCGAGCTCGGCGTACATGGCCGGCTCTTTGAGGAAGTGCGCAAATCCGCGCCGGAGTAGGTTCGGCAGCGGTTTGCGGTTTTCGTCGAGGTCGCGCATGAGGCGGAACCAAAATGTTTGCACGCGCGGACGCTTGATGACGAGGGCATCGGCAAGAATGCCTTCAGCTCGCAGATCGTCCACAAGTTCCACCGCGAAGATTCCCTCGGCCATGACGTACCGGCGGCCGTCCATGTCGAGTGTGCGCTCGCCGACCCTCGCGGAGGTCGGAATATCGTAGACGGGCAGGGTCGTGGTTCCCGCCGTACACAGTTCCCGAAGCGCCTGAATCGCGCCCTCTTTGTCCCATGTTCGTGGAGAATCCCAATCAACCATGCCGTGCCTCAACGGCATGCCGGGTCGATCGCCGTCGTAATAGAAATCATCGAGCGAGACGACAGGGAGCCCAGTGCGTGAGGTGAAGCGAGTCTTGCCGCTACCGGATGCGCCCATGACGAGAATGACGCGGGCGTTTGGGCGCCGCGCGGACTCTGGCAGGTCAAACAGACCATCATCAGACAGGGGCGTAGACATGCACGCAAGTCTATATGGAGCGTCCCATGGGTTCCGGTGGAGGCAACGTGATTCCGGACGCTCT
>JAAYGH010000002.1 GCA_012727825.1 Trueperella sp. | reverse complement strand
ATCCTGCCACGCCCCCTTAGCCCCTCTTCGCCCCTTTCGCCCTCTTAGCCCCTTTCGCCCTCTTAGCCCCCTTAGCCGGGCAACCCTGAGGGGCCTCACTGAGTAGTTCGAGTTTAAGCCCCTCGACACCTTCAGAATATTTATCCACGGTCACGGTGTTATTCGGAGTTTTCCACAGTTGAAAATAAGGGTGATCGCAGGAAAGAATTTTGTTCGAATAGCATCATGTCTGAAAATTTCGATGCGGGTAGAGGAAGCGCGAAAAGAGCTCCTGCTGTCGGAAAGGCTCGGCCAGGTGCTGGTGCCGCTGCCGGTAAAGCTCGGCCAGGTGTTGCTGCCGCTGCTGGTGCTGGTAACGGAAAAGCTCGGCGAGGTGTCGGTGCTGGTGTCGGTGCCAGCACGGGTAGTTTTAGCCAGCCTCAGCAGTCCCTGTACCCGGGTGTTGAAATAATTCGCAGTGCTGAACCTGCTTTCGAACCTGTCCAGCGTGCACTTT
Organism: Trueperella sp.; assembly: GCA_012727825.1. GTDB lineage: Bacteria > Actinomycetota > Actinomycetes > Actinomycetales > Actinomycetaceae > Trueperella. The sequence continues at coordinate 4,584 of JAAYGH010000002.1, read as the reverse complement.
TCGAAACGACAGCTAAGGAGCGGTTGCAAGCATTCGCTAGAAGTGGTCAGGCGATTGGTCGGCAGGTTGTGCCCATGGTGTCGCGTGGCTTTTGGGACCACGCTGGCTCGCGTGGGTTCGAAAAGATCGCGCGAGGGTATGCCGCGTTCCTTGCTCCTCCGTCGGAGCGAGAGAACTTGGAATGGTGGATTGTCGAAGAAAACACCCATCTCCATAAAATCTTCTATCTCAACCAATGGCAATCACAGACTGCAATTGCGGATCTATCCGCGGCTGCGATCTGGAATTTCCCGCGTCTCGGAAATTTACCGAGGGCGGTGCAGCGGGTGGCTCTCAGAGAGGGGCATCAGAGTCGGTCAATCAATCAGGTCACACGGCGTGCGAAAGTCAGACCCGAGGTGATCGATCTCGGTGGTGTGCTCGTGACGAGTATCGAGCAAACGATTATCGATCTTACTTGCACCGTTAGCCCAGAATCCGGTCTACTCGCGGCTGATTATGCTCTGCACAACAATCTGACGGACAAGGAGAGGCTCGAAGCTGTTGCAAAGGCGCAGGGAGCACGGAGAGGCATCCGCAACTTCTGGGCAATATTTCGGGTTGTTGATGGGCGAGTTGAATCGCCTGGTGAATCGTTGATGAGGTGGAGATTCTGTTCGGGTAGTTTCAAGATCCCTGAACCGCAGGTTCGCATTCGGAATGGAAAATCTGAACGGCGACCGGATGGTTTTGATGCAGACTCCGGTACCATCTACGAATTGGACGGCAAAGGAAAATATGGGCGTCACCAAGTCGGATTAGTTCAAGCTTTTCACGATGAACGCGAGCGCGATGCAGAACTAGAGGCTCTCGGATTCAGAGTGCTCCACATGACATGGGATGATGTTCAGGACGACACGCGATTTGCGGCCTGGTGCAGACGCTTCAAGGTCTACCCAACTGTTGCCCGGCGTGAATCTGGAAGGGGCAAGGCCGAGAACCGAAAAGTTGGCTAGCTTTCTGACCGCGTACAGGTCACCCGCCGACTTACTATTTTGGAACCGTGTCGCCGATTTACTGGCCTGCTGTTTGAGATTCTTGCACCGCTTACCGGTCACACCACCGACTTACTGTCATGCTGTTTGCGATTCTTGTGCCGCTTACCGGTCGGATCGCCGACTTGCTGGCCTGCTTTACGCAATTCATGCGCCGTTGACGCACCGTTGGATCATTGACGCACCGCCGCATCATTGACGCACCGCCGCATCATTGACGGTTGGTAAGACGAACGGAGGACCTTAAAACGTGGTGTTTTCGTTGATTTGTGATTTAGCGTCCTCCCTTGATTGAAAGGTGCGTCATCGGCGGTTGGTTAGACGGTCGATAAGACGAAGGTTGAGATGAAGGGTAAGGCGAAGGGAAAGACGGTTGGTAAGGCGAAGGGTAAGACGGTTGGTAAGGCGAGCAGAGGACGTGAAAGCGTGCCTGTGGCACCCTTTCATTATCAAGATTAGGAAATGCCCGCGCAAGATAAGGAAATGCCCGCGCAAGATAAGGAAATGCCCCGGGGAGAGATAGAAAGGGGGGCGTGGCAGGAAAACTCTCCTGCCACGCCCCCCTCAAACGCCCCGAGCTCAGCCCCGGTGGCGTTGCTCAGCTGCGTGAGCCTTAGATGAGCTCCATGGCCTGCTGGGCGATGGAGAGCTCTTCGTTTGTCGGTACGATCATGATCTTGACCGTCGAATCCTCAGTGGAGATAACACGGGGCTCCTTCGAACGCGTGGCGTTCTTCTCCTCGTCGAGCTTGACGCCGAAGGGTTCGAGGCGCTTGATCACGGCAGCGCGCGTGAGGTTGTCGTTTTCGCCGACGCCTGCGGTGAACGTGATGACGTCCAAACCGCCCATGACTGCGGCGTATGCGCCGATGTAATGGAGCAGGCGGTGCACGTACACTTCGAGAGCCTCGATCGCGTTCTCGTCTCCGTCAGCAGCGAGCAGGTTGACGGAGCGCATGTCGTTGTCGCCAGCCAGGCCCTTCAGACCTGACTTCTTGTTGAACAGTACGTCGATTTCGTCGATCGACATGCCGCCAACACGCGCCAAATGGAACACTGTAGCCGGATCGATATCGCCGGTACGAGTGCCCATCATGAGCCCCTCAAGTGGAGTCAGGCCCATGGAGGTGTCTACAGCCTCGCCGTTTTTAACGGCTGAAACCGAGGCGCCGTTGCCCAGGTGCATGACGATTTGCTTGAGGTCATCGCGGCCTTCCATTTCGGAGACCTTTTGCGATACGTACATGTGCGAGGTGCCGTGAGCGCCGTAGCGGCGGATTTGATACTTCTCCGCAACCTCGCGATCCAGCGCGTATGTGGCGGACTCGTTCGGTAACGTCTGGAAGAACGCCGTATCGAACACGGCGATATTTGGCACGTCGAACAGCTCACGCGCAACTTCAATGCCACTGAGATTAGCGGGGTTGTGAAGTGGTGCGAGGGGTGAAAGCTCATCGATGAGTGCTTGAACTTCGTCGTCGATGAGAACAGCCTTGTCGAAGTACTTGCCTCCTTGAACGACTCGATGGCCGACGGCCTTGATACCGACGTCGTCCAACTTGGGGCCCTTTTCGTTAAACATGTCGATCACGAGGCGTAGACCCTCGCCGTGGTCAGCGATGGGGTCATTGAGCTCGGTGGTCTCGCCGTTGTATTCGTGTTCGAGGTGGCTTACCGATTCACCGATTCTCTCCACGAGGCCGGAGGCGATCGAAGCGCCAGTCTCCGGATCCACGAGCTGGTACTTGATCGATGACGATCCGGAATTAATAACCAGTACTGTCACTGGGTTTCTCCTATTCTGTGCTGCGCCAGTTGGCGCGTGGTTCTCCGCCTTTGCCGTTCCAACGACGACGGTGAATTCTGTTTCGAGCCAGCGCAGGGACGCGGCTCACCGTGCTAGCTCTGCGCCTGGATGGCCGTGATGGCAACGGTGTTGACGATGTCCTCGACGAGGGCTCCACGCGAGAGATCATTGACAGGCTTATTCAGACCCTGAAGGACTGGACCAACCGCCACTGCGCCAGCCGAACGCTGAACGGCCTTGTAACCGATATTGCCCGAGTTGAGCTCGGGGAAGATGAAGACGGTGGCGCGCCCAGCAACCTCGGAGTCGGGGAGTTTGGTGGCCGCAACCTTCGGCTCAACTGCCGCGTCGTACTGGATCGGGCCTTCGATCGGAAGGTCTGGCGACATCTCCTTGGCAAGCGAGGTGGCTTCCACGACGGCGTCGACGTCCGGCCCAGCGCCGGACGTACCTGTGGAGTATGACAGCATCGCAACGCGAGGATCCACGCCGAACTGAACGGCTGTCTCAGCCGACGACACGGCAATACCAGCGAGCTGCTCGGGGTTCGGGTTCGTGGTCACGGCGCAGTCGCCGTACACGTAGACACGATCTTCCATGAGCATGAGGAAGCAAGACGATACGAGCTTGGCCCCCGGCTTGGTCTTGATGATCTGGAAGGAGGGAACGATGGTATTTGCCGTCGTGTTGACCGCTCCGGAGACCATGCCATCGGCGTCGTCCATGTGAACCATCATCGTGGCGAAGTAGGACAAATCCTTGAGGGTCTCCACGGCCTGTTCGTAGGTGACGCCCCTCTTTTCGCGCAGTCGTGCGAACTCGGTCGCGTACTTTTCAATACGCTCCGGATCCTCGGGCGAGACGAACTCGGCCCTACTGAGGTCGAGCCCGAGATTCTCGGCCCGGCCTAGGATCTCGGGCTTATCGCCCACCAAAATAATGTCGGCAACCTCGCGAGAAATGAGTTCGTCGGCGGCGCGCAAAATACGCTCGTCCGATGCCTCTGGGAGGGCGATGCGTTTACGATCGCCGCGTGCACGCGAAATGAGTGAGGACTGGAAACTCAGTGGCGTAATAACCTCAGAGCCGTGCTCCATGGCGCCCTTGATGGTTTCGGCATCATGATGTTCCAGCTCAACCTGTTCGCCCTCATAGAAGTAGATGATCGGCGTATCTCCGTGCATCGGCCCCTGCTCTTCGGCAGTTACACGATCGGCATGAGTGATAGCCACAGCCGAAATCGGCGCATTCTCACCCTGAATCTCGAGAGTCACAAGATGTGACATGTCCATGATCTCGGTTGGCGAGCGTAGAGCTCCGGACACGACGAGGAACACCGAGGTGCCGAGGTTCGCGGCGGCCCTGCCAGTACGAGCCAACACGCCGGGGTTGACCGGATCGCCGTCGAGGAGACCGAGGATGAGCACGGCGTCAAAATTGTGGGCGTAATCGGTGTAGCGCTTGACGAGGTCCGTCATCGCAGCGTCCTCGTCAGTGAAGTACGCCTTGCGGGTGGTGCCCCATGCGATGTCAAGATCATCGGCGCGGCCAACCTGTGCCAGAAGTTCCTTGAATTCATCATCGGTGCTGATCGGCCCATTGGTAAATGCGCGGAACACGCCGAGATTCGGATAGTCCTTCTTGAGCTGTTCGATCACCACTCGCGCTACGGCGCGCGTTCCGGAATTACCCTCTGCAGCTGTGAAATAGACGCTCTTCGTCATGTCAACCTCTCGTTAAATT
>JAAYGH010000070.1 GCA_012727825.1 Trueperella sp. | reverse complement strand
TCCAAGATCGAGATTCGTAAGGAAGGCAAGCTCGGCCGCGTGTACTACCCGGCTGCGTACATGACGAACGACAATCTCGAGTACTTCCAAGACGCCTACGAAATTGGCCCCGAGAAGATCATCGACACCTATGCGGCTGCTACCCAGCACGTGGATCAGGGGCTCTCCCTCACGTTGTTCTATCCGGACACCGTGACCACGCGCGACGTAAACCGCAACTACATCTACGCATGGCGCAAGGGCATCAAGACCCTGTACTACATGCGCATTCGACAGGCCGCCCTCGAGGGTACCGAGGTTGAAGGTTGCGTGTCCTGCATGTTGTAAGCACACGCATTCATGGAAGGGTCGAGGTGCGATGCGCTTCGACCCTTCCATCGTCTCGGGGTTTTGCTCATAATAGAATGACGCGACGAAGGGACCAAGCATGGCTGGCGAACGAGTGCAACGAACGAAACAACACTGGACATGGCACTGGGTGGCCCTCATCGTGGCGCTCGCGATGATGGCGATCGGCGTGTTCGTTCTGGTCAATCCCGAGGCGACGATTGGAACCATCTCGCTCGGCATCGGTCTGGTGGTGGTGTTGCGCGCGATCCTGCTCATCATCAACGGGCTGCGCGTGAAGAACACCGAGGACTCAATGATCACGGTCTCGGCCTTCGTGTTCGGCGGGGCCTTACTCATCGTGGGTGTCATTTTGATTGTCAGGCCGCAGTTCGCATCCGACGCGCTCTTATATATCGCCGCGATCGTGTTGATTGTTGATGCGCTCGCGAATATGGCGCTGTGGCCACGGCTGAATCGGCACAATGGTGCGATGCTCGTTATCGCCATCATTGCCACCGGCGCCGTTCTCGCGGCGTCGATTATGTTGCTCGTGCGCCCCGAGCTGGACTGGTTTACGTTGCCACTCGGGGCGGGCGTGGCGCTTTTTGCTCAGGGAGTGAATTACGCGCTGTTCGGCCTTGCCTCGCGAGGGTGGCTCGGCCGTCACCAAACGGTCTCCGAGGTCGTCTGAACAAAAGCGGATCTCGATAGGAGCAGGAGCTATAGCGTGGACGCCTCGTGCTCGAGAAGCCATATTTTGCGGTCGATGCCGCCCGCGTATCCGGTGATTTTTCCGTTCGTACCCACGACCCGGTGGCACGGAATGATGATGCTGATCTGATTCTTGCCGAGTGCTCCGCCAATCGCGCGGGCCGCTGTGGGCGTCCCGCGCTTGGCGCTCACAACGTCGGCGAGCTGTTGGTATGTCACTGTGTGGCCGTAGGGAACCTCGCGAAGTGCTGACCACACCGCGTGTTGGTAATCGGAACCGGTGGGCACGATCTCGAACGTGAGCTCGGGGTTTTTACCGGCGAAATAGTCATCGAGCCATGCCGCGACTGCGCCGCTCGCCTGCTCGCTAGCACCGAGGGCGTGCTCGGGAAAATGGGCCTGCCCCTCCATCCAGAGACCGCGTAGCGCCCCGCCATCCTCGTCAATGGTGAGTCGTCCGAGTGGGGATTCGTAGATCGTTGCCATGTCTTTAGCCTATCTGACGCATGTTTAGTGAGATAGGGGCATTGCTGTGGCATGAGGGCGGGTTTACGGATGAATTTTCACTAAATCTGTTCGGCTCACGGTGTGTGTGCTGGTTTGTGGGGCAACGGCTGGTCATGGATCGACGCAGACCTCAGGGCAGTACCACCGCTGGACACCGATGATCGCAATGAGGGGCGCGCGAACCATTGGGAGAATCGCCAAGTTACCCATTCAAGAGGACCGCGCCGCACGGGTAGTAGCGCCCAGATCGTGCAGAAAACAAGTACACCACCGGCGACCCAGAGGAAGGGTGCAACGGAGTCTCCGAAGAACCAGTCCGGTTTGAAGTGAAGGAAAAACGCGTGGCCAACATAGGCCGTGAGAGACATCGAGCCGACTGCGGCAATCGGGAAGAGGATGTGTTTTGCGAGCGGCGCGAGCCACAGGCACGCACCCAAAATGGCCAGGCCTACCCCAAGGTTTCCAAGCACTTCCGGCGTGGTGTTTGAGTGTGGGGCGGCTGTGAAGAAGTTGAATGCAACGATCGGATATCCAGCGCCCTCATAGGCGGAATCCCACATGTCCGCTTCAGATGCGAACGTGCTCGTGGCCACCCATGCCGTGCCATAGCTCAGCACCGCAAGAGCGACGCCGATAATCAGGAGTTGCATCCGAAGGAGAGGCTGGGTGAGGTCGAGCCGACCCAGTGCCATTCCTGCGAGCACCAACGCCATATATGCCAAGCCCGGATACATGCCGTAGACCAGCGTGTTGGTGAGGAAGCCATCGCCCCACAGTTCGAACGTGTCTGTGAGCCATGTAAATCCGATGATCAATTGCGGTCCAACTAGAGCAACGATAATAGCGGAGATGGCGAGTTTCCTCGCGGACCAATACACGAGAGGTAGCGAGAGGAGGAACCACACGGCGTAGTAATCGAGGATGATCGCGATCGGGCTCGAGAACACACCAAGGAAAGATCCAAACACAAGGAGCACGAGCGCGCGCCCCACGATGCGCAGCTGAGCGTGGCGCATCTGGTCGCCCGCATAGGGAACGTTTCGGCCGGTCAAGATTGCAATCGAGACGCCTGCGAGCAGTGCGAACAGGGCCGAGGATCGTCCGGATGGAATTTCTGAGAGGACATACGCCAATCCCTCGTCGGTGGTGTAGGGCTTCACGTGAGCCCAAATCATGCCGATGATCGCTAGGCCGCGTGTGAGATCCAGGCCGCGGATACGGCCAGAGTAGCGCTGAGGTATCTGACCGTGCGGCGTCCTGGAGTCAGACGAGGGAGTGTTCATGCGCTAAGCGTAGACTGCGCGCTGTGAAATCGAGGTCAGCCTAGGAGTGGATGTGACCGGCGCCCGGTGGATCACCCGGGCTTAGGTCCTATGAACATGAGACGATAGGGGAAGGAAAATTTCGAGTCAAAGGAGAAGCATGACTACCGAAAACGGCCCGATCGAAGCGATCAACTGGAACCGTATTGAAGACGATAAAGACCTCGAAATTTGGGATCGTCTGACCGCGAATTTCTGGCTTCCTGAGAAGATTCCGCTGTCGAACGACATCCAATCGTGGAACACACTCAATGAACACGAGCAGCTCATGACTACCCGGGTGTTCACCGGGCTGACCCTGCTCGATACCTTGCAGGGAACCGTGGGCGCTGTCTCGCTCATTCCGGACGCCGTCACCCCGCACGAGGAAGCGGTTTACACAAACATTTCCTTCATGGAGTCGGTACACGCGAAGTCTTACTCGTCGATTTTTTCAACGCTCATCTCGACCGAAGAAATCGATGAGACGTTCCGCTGGTCAAACGAGAATGCAAACCTGCAAAAGAAGGCCAAGACGATCAACGACCTCTACATGGGTGACGATCCGGATAAGCGCAAGGTTGGCTCGGTCATGCTCGAGTCTTTCCTGTTCTACTCTGGCTTCTATGCGCCGATGTACTGGTCCGCACACGCAAAGCTCACGAACACGGCAGACTTGATCCGGCTCATCATTCGCGACGAGGCTGTGCACGGATACTACATCGGCTACAAGTACCAGGTGTCGATGAAG
>JAAYGH010000069.1 GCA_012727825.1 Trueperella sp. | reverse complement strand
TGACGAGCCTATGGTCTCGCAGACTCACTTGGTTGCAGCAGGTACACCCGGAGATTAGTCGCGTGAACTTAAAGGGTCTCCGTCACACCCACGCGACGATTCTTCTGGAACAAGGGGTGTCACCCAAGGTAATCCAGGAGCGTCTCGGTCACACAACCATCACGACCACGATGAACGTCTATTCGCACGTCACGCCCACGATGCAGCGGGAAGCGGTTCAGGAATTCTCACGGACTCTGGCAAGCGCATAAAACTAGCCTCGGCTGATGGGTTGCCCCATAACCTGCCCCATAACTCAAAATATCCCCTGACCTTGGTGTTAAAACACCAGGTCAGGGGATATTTTCATTCGTGCGCGGAGGGGGACTTGAACCCCCACCCACTATACGTGGACTAGCACCTCAAGCTAGCGCGTCTGCCTATTCCGCCACCCGCGCGGGTGTGCTGTAAAAGCAACAGATAAGAATCTATCACCACCAGCGAGGGCTTTCCAATTTCAGCGCGCTCACACGGGTGTGATTTGAGCCAACATCTCGTTCGACTCATGAAGGCGATACATTTGGGCCATGACCTCACAGAGTTTCCCAGATTCTAATCGCCCTGAAGATCTCGTTCGCCAGTTCCACGACACGTACGGATTGCCCATTGCCGACGACGGCGCCCGGGCTGACCGCGACCGCGTCCACATGCGCATGAGCCTCATTGCAGAAGAATTCGCCGAACTCACAGGCGCCGTCTATGGACAGGAGGCGCGCGGCGTCATCGAGAAGGCGTTCGAGGAGGCCCGCGGAACCGACGACTTCTCGCGCGATACCGTCGAGGTTGCCGACGCCCTTGGCGATCTGACTTACGTCATTTACGGCATGGCACTCGAACTCGGCATACCAATGGCTGACGTGCTCGCTGAGATTCAGGGTTCCAACATGTCGAAGCTTGGTGCCGACGGTAAGCCGATCTACCGCGACGACGGCAAAGTCCTCAAAGGTCCCGACTTCTATGATCCCAACATTGCGAAGGTCCTCGACTTGGACGAGTCCTAACTGACCGTTCGGTTAGGCATAGCGCCGCCGCGAGACCTTTTCTCCGTTGCCGCACCGATGGTTGTGAGCACCGCTCCAAGAAACGTCAGACCCGCACCAACGAACATGACGATCTGGCCCACGCCCATCGATCCACCGGCGTCGTAAAAGTTTCGAAGCCCACCATCAACAGCGATCGATAGAAGAAAGATCACGAGTCCAGTTCCGGCTGTCAATGCTGTACCGACAACGATGCCCTTGGCAAGAGTGTCCTGCACCTTGCGTACAAACACGAAATAGCCAAGAATTCCCAGGGCTATCGCGAGCAGGCCCAATGAGATCCACGCGGGTGCTGTCGATTCGAGCAAATTCGTGGTGGTGAAAGAGCCACCGATTTCCTCACCTGTACTGCTGACAACCAGGTCGTCAGATGAGGCAAACGGTAAAAATACTCCTACGAGATAGACGACTATTCCGCCGATCATCGCAAGGACTCCAGCGCGCGCACTCGGAGGGAACTCGCGTCGAACATTCCACGATGGCTGTTGCTCAGGCTGCACAGTCGGCGCGTATCCGCCGTAACGGTTTGGTTGCGTCTGCACATATCCGTAGGAGTGCTGATTCCACTGCTGCGGGGTCCAATCGCCGCCGTTGGAACCTTTTCCGAGCGTTTCCCACTGACCTTGAGCGCGTTCCTCCAAACGGGGGTCCGCCCCAAGCGCACGTTGCTGGCCCCCTGGGTTGAAGCCCGAGGGCGGCGAGCCCGCGCTAGAATCGGCGTTCGCGTATGGGTTTGTGGGATCGGAGTATGGATTATTCGTCATCGATGATCTCTGCATCTTCAATGTCATCTTCAAGGGTGAGCGCGAGAATTTGCGCTGACAGGCCGTCGATCGTCTTTTCAAGAGAACGTATTTGCTGGCGTCGCTGCGTGGAACTCATCGCACCAATGACGGGAAGTGCGGAGTCAAGCGCGTCGAGCTCATGTCGCCATGCCGTGGCCTGCTCTGCGACGCCCACGTTGTTCGCCGAGGCATACAGGTACGTAGTTTGCTCTCGAAGCACGCCGATGCGAGCCTGCAACCCATCTACTCCACGGCTGCCCTTGCCTGCCTGCGAAACCGAAGTGATACGCGTCTTGATCGTGTCGAACAGTTCAGGATTTTCTTGGATTAGCTGACGAATCTGCGGCCCATAACGGCGCACAACACTGTAAATGGCTGGTCCCGCAGTTGTTGCGACTTTCAGAAGCATTCGTAATTTACTCACACTGGCCCCTTCCGATGATCATCCCATCTTAGCGTCAGTGGCATGTGGTTCCGCACGTGAGACGAATAAAGACAGCACAAGAATCACGATGAGCGAACTAGCCGCCATGATGAGTACCATTGGCCACTGCCCGATATCCCATCCGAAGCCGAACACGATACCGCCCACGGACGAGCCGATGTAATAGAACATGAGGTACAGGCCCGAGCC
>JAAYGH010000068.1 GCA_012727825.1 Trueperella sp. | reverse complement strand
TGCCCGAGATTCGCGAGCGGCGCACAGCGAGCTGGACCCAGTCGCGGATCGCGGCGTCCTTAGTCTGGCACGAACGGTAGATGTCGCCGGCGCTCACGGGAACTGAGAGCAGGACGTCGTCGCCCAATCGAACCTCAACGGTGCCATCGGACTCGATCTCGAACGTCTTGTCGTGTGAGCCGTACTCCTCAGCCTTTTGAGCCATGAGACCGACGTTTGGAACGGTACCCATCGTTGTCGGGTCGAACGCCCCGTGTGCCTGGCAGTCCTCGATGACGGCATGGTAGACACCCGCGTAGGAAGAATCGGGGATGACTGCAATCGTGTCGGCAGCCTCGCCGTCCGGGCCCCACACCTGGCCTCCGTTGCGGATCATAGATGGCATTGAGGCATCGACGATGACGTCGGAGGGCACGTGCAGGTTGGTGATTCCGCGGTCGGAGTTCACCATCGATATGCGCGGTCCGTCTGCCATTTCCTGATCGAACGACGCTCGGATCTTAGCGCCGTTCGCAAGATTTTCAAGGCCGGCAAACAGTGTGCCAAGGCCATCGTTCGCCGAGAGACCCGCGGCATTCAGGTCTTCACCGTATGAGGCAAAGGTCGCGGGGAAGAACGCTCGCACGGCATGGCCGAAAATAATCGGGTCTGAGACCTTCATCATCGTGGCTTTGAGGTGGAGCGAGTAGAGCACGTTCTCCTCCCGGGCGGCGGCGACTTGGTCGGTGAGGAACTCATCAAGAGCGGCGGCGTCGAGTTTCGTTGCGTCGAGGATCTCGCCCTCAGTCACTGCAAGGTCCTCCTTGAGGACGCTCGTTGTGCCATCGCCTGCAACGTGAACGATCTGCACCGTTCCGCCTCTCGGTACCACAGTAGATACCTCGTTCGCGCGAAAGTCATTCGCACTCATCGTGGCGACGCGCGTTTTCGAATCTGCCGACCAGGGCTTCATCGAGTGTGGGTTATTTTTTGCGAAATTCTTCACGGCCTGCGGGGCGCGACGATCAGAGTTGCCTTCACGCAGCACGGGGTTCACAGCCGAACCCATCACGGAGTCATAGCGGGAGCGCCAGTCACGCTCGTTTGGCGTCGATGGATCTTCCGGGTAGTCGGGAAGCTCGTAGCCCTTGGCCTGCAACTCCTTGACAGCCGCTTTGAGCTGCGGGATCGAAGCTGAAATATTTGGCAGCTTAATGATGTTTGCCCCGGGGGTTGTGGCGAGTTCGCCGAGTTCGGCGAGCGCGTCAGGCGCACGTTGGTCCTCGGGCAACGTATCCGAGAATGCCGCGATGATTCGCCCGGACAGCGAAATATCGCGAGTGTCGACGTCGATTCCGGCCTGTGCGGCGAATCCTTCGATGATGGGGAGGAGGGAAGCGGTTGCCAACATGGGGGCTTCGTCGGTATGCGTGTAGATAATCTGGGCCATGAATGCTCCTGGGGTTCGAGACGAACAATATTCTCTTGATCTCAAGATTATATGAAAACGGATCGCTATGTGAGGCAGTGCGCAAACTCCTCCGGTCGTCTTGTTGGCAGATGTGATCTTTCACTACAAAGGGCGATTTTGTGCAAGGTGCCTCGTCAGTTAATCGCGGAGATTGGTACGGTGAAAGCACTTTCACGAGGTTGGAGGAACACATGAAGCAAGGACGCACCGTGGAGCAGTGGAATATTGCTCCGGGCGTGGTCGAGTTCCCTTCCGGTCGTCGAATAAGGGGACGTTCGTGGCGCAACCGCGTCGAAGAGAATGCGGATCTGTGCATTATGCTCACCACCAGTGTCGGTTCGCGGCTTGGCCGGTCGGGCGTCACGTCGAGCGCGGATGAAACTATCGCGATCGATTGGCCCGATTTGCGGCTACCTCGCCGTACCTCCCAGGCGCATGAAATCCTCAAAGAAGCCTATGAGCGCGCGTTAACCGAACGCGTGGAAATTGTGTGCGGGGGCGGCGTTGGTCGAACCGGCACGGCACTTGCCATTATTGGCGTGCTCGACGGCATGGCGCCGCAAGAGGCGATCGACTTCGTCAAGAAGCACTACAATGAAGATTCCGTCGAGACGCCGGCTCAGCGGGCTTTTGTCCGAGACATGGGCGCCGAGAAGAATTAATGGTCCCCCACAACAGCTCCCAGAACGTCACCCAGTACCTGCACGGGGAGTCTGGAGCTGCGAAATGGCTTCGTAGCCTGCCCGTTTTTCCTGATTCTATTGAACGTTACGGCGACGATCCGAGACAGTTCATCGAATGGTACGGCGCCGTAGATGCCAAGCCCGTATGTTTTTTGCACGGTGGTCGTTTCCTGACGTCCAATTCGATTTCGACGACGCGCCCCGCAGCTCGCGCTCTCGCGCAGGCCGGTTATCGGGTTGCATTGCCAGAGTTCCGCCTTGAGCCGGGCCGCCCCGAACTCGCCGCGAGTGACTCTCTTGATTTTGCTCACCACGAGGTGTTGAAGGATGCCGTGTGGATTGGGCACGACGCCGGGGGGACATTTGCGCTCAACGTTGTCCTTGCCCCTGAACTCGACCCGGTAGCAGCAATCCTGTTGGCACCGATCGTCGATCTGGCGCGTGACATGCGAGAAGATCCCGAATACGACGAGGGCCACACGTCTCGGTGGATTGGTGGTTCGCCCGAAGAGCTCCCGGATCGGTACGCGCTATACGACCCAATCTTCAACTACTACCAGCTTGGTCACGCCAAGTATCAGGCCAAGGAACTGAGCGTGGATATCATCCACGGCACGGCTGACGAAATGGTTCCTGTGGAACGTTCGCGCGACCTACGGTCCGAACCGTTTAACCTAGCCATTGTGGAGGGCGCGAATCACATCGATCTTATCCGCCCAGACCGCGACGCGTGGGTCTACCTGCTCGGAGCGTTGGCGAGCGTCGCCCTCTAGATTGGGTAGCTACCTGTCTCTGGCTACTTGCTCAGTACGGTCGAGCTGAGCGATCTGTTGGTCTGTCAAATCTAAACGCGAGGCATACGCATTCGAACGGATGCGGGCTGGGGTAGCCGACTTCGGAATAACGATGTAACCCTTTGCCATGTGCCACGCGATCACAACTTCTGCCGGATCAACACCGAGATTTTGCGCCACGTCGATCAGCAGCGGATCGTCGAGGTTGGTTGCACGAAGCGGAGAGTAGCCCTCGGGTGCGATGCCACGTTCTCTGAGCGCGGCAATGAACGTTGAATCGTGGAGCGAAAGTCCGAGACGGAACTGGTGCATCACCGGAGCAACGCCAGTTGCGTCGATGAGCTCGTCGATCTCGTCGATTGACAGATTCGAGACACCGATCGACGTCGTGGTGCCCTTCTTCTGTTCCTCGATCATGCCTTGCCAAAGCTCAACGTTGCGATCTGAGGTGTTGTGCAGCAACCACATGTCCACGTGGTCCACGCGGAGCGCCTTCAGGGAGGCTTCCATGACCTTTGCCGGTTCGCGATCGTCGGTGGGATGGATCTTCGTGGTGAGGTAGATGTCCTCGCGACTGAGGTCAGACCTGCCTAGTGCGCGACCGACCATTTCCTCATTTTTATAGAACGTCGCGATATCAATGTGGCGATAGCCAATATCGAGGGCGTACATGACGGCATCCTCGTCGCTCTCAGTCAGCCGCCACGTACCTAAGCCGAGCTGAGGGATGAAAGTGCCGTCGCTCAGTTCAATGGTGGGATGTCCAAAATTATCCATTCGAGTCCTGTTCATGAGGGGTATCGGTGCCCACGGATGCAGGTGTGCCGTGTTGAGAGATACCGCTGTCCGTGGGTGTCACCCCGCTTGGTACACACCCGTCGGGGCCGCACACGTCGCCGCCACCAACGATGGTGAGGCCACTGATTTTTTCAACATTGAGGTTCATCCCGACATCGTAGCCGGATTACGGCGCTCTGCCTGTGAGCAAGCCCTAGGTTTCCCAACGAGCTGATAATAGAGATGTGCGCAGGCGGGCAACGTTCAGGTTGGCATTTATGTTCAGGTAAATCGACGCAGTCGAACAAGCCCTTTAGACTGTGGGGCATGAATGAATTGATCGACGACTATGCACGCTTCATTTCAGACTCTCCGACTTCCTTCCATGCGGCAGCAATAATTGCGCAGCGGCTCGAAGGCGCCGGATATGTTCAGCAGGATGAGGGCGGTGCGTGGGCAGCACACGATCGCGGATTCATCGTCCGTGGGGGTGCGGTTATTGCGTGGCACGTGGGTAACGTGACGCCTGAGACCGGTTTCCGGATCGTGGGATCGCACACCGATTCGCCGACGTTCAAGGTCAAGCCAATGCCGGGAAGTTCGGCGTTCGGGTTTGGGCAGGTCAACGTGGAGGT
Source organism: Trueperella sp. (assembly GCA_012727825.1). Classification (GTDB taxonomy): domain Bacteria; phylum Actinomycetota; class Actinomycetes; order Actinomycetales; family Actinomycetaceae; genus Trueperella. The sequence goes on along the minus strand of JAAYGH010000068.1, from coordinate 2,388 downwards.
CTACGGTGGACCACTCTTGAATTCGTGGCTCAACCGCGATCTTGGCATTGCCGGAATTCTCACCGATCTCGACGGCGAGGTGCACCTTGTGCGCACGCCGGCCGTGATGGTCATTCCGCAGACGGCCCCGCATCTTGATCGGAGCGTCAACCAGAAGCTCGAACTCTCCAAACAGGCTGACTACAAACCGATCTGGTCAATCGACGAATCGAACTTGCTTGACTATCTTGCCGACCACGCTGGCATTCCCGCCGACCGTGTAGCTGGACACGACCTCTTCGCCTACGACGTTCAAGAACCCGCGGTGTTTGGTGGACCGGACGGTGCCGCATTCTTTGCTGCCGGGCGCCAGGACAATCTGTCCTCGGTCTATTCCTCGCTCCAAGCGTTGTTGACCCTTGATTCCACGGATCGTGAGGATATCGCCATCTTCGTTGCATTTGACCACGAGGAGGTCGGTTCGTCTACCTACTCCGGCGCCGACGGTCCGTTCCTTGAAAGCACGCTTCGCCGTATCTGCGAGGGCCTGAACCTAGAGGCGTCTGGGTATGAACGGTTCGCCCGCATGCTGGCACATTCTTCGTGTATTTCCGCTGACGCGGGTCACTCAGTAAACCCAAACAACGCAAGCAAGCACGATCCGAACCATCAGCCGATCTTGGGCGGCGGTCCACTCCTCAAGCTCAACGCCACCCAGCGGTATGCAACTGAAGCTGAAGGTTCGGCGCTATGGCTCCGCTCGGCGGCACAAAACGGCGTCGTTACTCAATCTTTCGTGTCGAACAATGACGTGCCGTGCGGGTCGACGATCGGGCCTTTTACCGCCTCGCGTTTAGGCATCGTGACTGTCGATGCCGGAATCCCGCTCCTGTCCATGCACTCGGTGCGTGAAATCTCAGCGCCCGCCGACCTTGAGGCAATGACGCAAATTCTTGAAGGGTATTTAGCTGGTGCTTAAGAAACCAAACTACAATCCGGCGCACGCCCTCGACCGCGCCGCCCGCGCACACCCCAACCGCGCGTCGATTGTGTACGCAGGACAGACTATGAGTGTGGTCGAAGCCGCGTTTGCTACACGTCAGCTCGCCCAGATGCTAGCGGCAACGGGTGTCAGCTCCGGCGACCGAGTCGTTCTCATCGCACGGAACTCGCCCTACCATCTGCTCTTGCACGTGGCGTGTGCGAGGCTTGGCGCGATCTTTGTGCCCATCTCATCAAGATTGACTCGGAAGGACCATCAGCAGCTGATCGATTTTTGCGCGCCGCGCGTGGTGGTCGTCGAACCTGAGACTGCCGATGACGGGATGTTTGAGGCGTCCTTCCCGCTCCTTCACCTCGTTATCGACGACGACGTGTTCGGCCCTTCCGTGTCCACCGCTATCTCGAGCGGCTTCTACGGAATGACCGCCGCCATGCAGGCTCAAAACGGCAAATTTCTCACGACGATTAAGGACGGGTCGACCGCTCTTAACTCTCGCCAATACGTTGAAGGACCGGCAGCGATGCTGTTCACCTCGGCGTCGACGAGTCAGCCTAAGGCCGTCGAGCTCACACACGAACAGCTGTGGTGGGGCGCACAAAACTTCCGGGAAGGATTCGAGTATTCGAATCACGACGTAGTTCTGAGCGTCGCGCCGCTGACCCACATCGGTGGCTTCAACGGAACGACACTGGATCTTTTCTCCCATGGTGGCAAGGTGGTGATCGTGCGCGAGTTCAAATCGGCGCGCGTGCTCAACCTCATGGAAGAGCACAAGGTGGCCATCATGTTCGGGGTTCCCACGATGTACGCGGCCCTGCTTGCCGATCCGACGTTTGGCGAGCGTGACCTCAGCGCATGGCGCCTGCCGCTGATCGGGGGAGCTCCGGCTGCGCCGGCGCTTCTCGAGCGGCTCATGGACCATGGCCTACAACCCCTTAACGTGTGGGGAATGACGGAGACGGCCGCATCGGGAGCTTACCTTCCGGCGGAGCAGCTCGGTGAGCGCGCGGGGTCGATTGGGCGCCCGTTCTCGCACGTCGAAGCATCCATCGTGGACGAGGACGGTAACGATGCCACCGAGGGCGAGCTCATTGTGCGGGGACCAAGCGTGGTCACATCCTATTGGCACGATCCGGAACGCAGTGCTCAGACATTCCGTGGGGGCTGGCTCCACACGGGGGATATCGTGCGCGTTGACGAGGACGGGTTCCTGTGGATGACCGGGCGACTGCACAACGTCATCAACTCCGCAGGAGTGAAAATTCAGGCCGAAGAGATTCAAGCAGTGCTGTCGTTAATGCCTGGGGTGTCCGACTGCGCGGTGATTGGTACACCGGACCCGATGTGGGGAGAATCCGTCTCGGCTGCCGTCGTCATGCAACCCGGCGCGGACGCCCCGACGCTCG
>JAAYGH010000067.1 GCA_012727825.1 Trueperella sp. | reverse complement strand
CGAGAAGGATGGTGGCTGGATTCTGCGGTGCAAGCCAGACGATGAGAAGAAGGAATGCGACGTTGATTGGAGCGATGATGAGTAGGGGGAGTCGCTGTCCAAAGATGTCAGTCAGGCGCCCGATAAGTACGTTGCCGATGCCGTTTGCAACGGCGAAGGCCGCTGAACAATAAGCGGCGATCGCCACCGATCCTGTCGATGCGACAACCAGCGTAAGTACCCCAATGATGATCATAGAGGTGGGCAGACGCCCGAGGAATGAAATGATGAGATAGGGGTAACCTACGAGTTTGGGGAGTTCGCGATATCCCGAAAAAGCCGAGCCGAACGTACTCAACGATGTCCATTCTCTTGTGCGTCGCTTCAATTCTAGTTGCTCACACTCACATAACCGAGTCGGTTTTGTGGATAAACATCACGGATGACCTTGCCTGTGTGATGGTCTGGGGTCATGGAGCTTCGTGATTTGCCCCGGTGGCTTGCAGCAGCCGCGGTCTTTGCCGTCGTGCTTGGCGCGGGTCTTGGTTTATTGCGAACACCGACGGACTGGCTCACCTTCGCCCAAACTCGCGTCGATGCCCGCAATGCGGCGCTGACGGCCGGCTCGTGGGATTCGCTTGCAACATTAACGGCGCCCGATTCCCCTGCGCGTCGAGCCGACGAGGAACTGTGGACGTGGCTGATAGCCGATGGGACGCATGTTGAGGCCATCGTGACCGAGGTGCTCTCGGTCGAGGTTGCTGACCGGCGAGGACCAGTCCTCGAGGTGGTATCCGTTCAGGTCGGGGCGCACGTGTCCTCGAACGATCTCGACAACGCGGGCGAGCCGATGTGCAGACGCTGGCACCTGCTCGATGGCCTACTTGTAGATATCAGGCCATGCCCAGCGGAGTAACACAGAGAAGGCGTGCGGGGAATTTTCCCCGCACGCCTTCTCTGTGTCCTAGTAAATCCCTAGTTCTTAGAGAACATCTGGGAAGTCGCCTTCTTCGAGGCGGAACTTAACGTCGCGCAGGTAGCGCGAGGCATCTGCTCCATCTACGATGCGGTGATCGTAGGAGATGGACAGGATGCACTTGTTGCGGATTGCAATGACATCGTTGCCATCTTGGTCCTTGACAACGCCAGGCGCCTTATAAATGATGCCCGTGCCGAGGATGGCAACGTTTGGCTGGTTAATGATCGGCGTATCAGCGATCGCGCCGGCCGAGCCGGTGTTCGTGATCGTGAACGTCGAGCCACCCAGCTCGTCGGGTTTGATCTTGCCATCGCGAGTCCGTGTGGCTAGATCTGCGATCGCCTTCGAGATGCCGGCGATATTGAGATCGCCTGCGTTCTTGATGACAGGCACGAACAAGCCACGATCCGTATCCACCGCGATGCCGACGTTTTCAACATCGTGGTAGACGATCTCATTACCCTCAACGGAGGAGTTGATGAGCGGATGTGCCTTGAGAGTCTCGGTGGCGGCCTGGACGAAGAATGGAAGGAACGTCAGGTTGACGCCCTCGCGTGCAGCAAATCCAGCCTTGGCCCTAGCGCGCAGGTTCCAGATACGCGTGACATCCACTTCCATGAACGTGGTGAGTTGCGCCGATGTAGCGAGCGACTCGACCATGTGCTTGGAGATGGCACGGCGGACGCCGGTCATCTTGGCGCGAGTACCGCGCAGTGATGCGACTTCCTTCGCCTTCTCGGCAATCTGTGATTTGACCGTGCCTTGCGGTGCTGCGGCAGGAGCAGCGGCGGCTGCCGCAGCTGGTGCCGCTGCTGCCGCGGCCTGCTTAGCGGCCTCAGCTGCAGCTTCGATATCCTGGCGTCGGATACGTCCACCGACACCTGAACCCTCAATGGATTCGAGATCGACGCCGAGGTCCTTCGCGAGTTTGCGAACGATCGGGGTCACATAAGCCGACTTGCCGCCTTCTGGAGCAGCGGATTTTGGAGCTTCCGCCTTGGGCTTCTCGGTGTCTGGAGTGTCGGTAGGCTCCTCTGGAACTTCGGCCTTTGGTGCCTCCTCCTTTGGCTCCTCGGTTGGCGCGGATTGTTCTGCTGGAGCATCGCCGCCAATAATTGCGAGGACGGTGCCGACGGCGACGGTCTCGTCTTCGCCGACCTTGATTTCGGTCAGGATGCCAGCGGCGGGGGAGGGAACCTCGGTATCAACCTTGTCGGTTGACACCTCAAGAATAGGCTCGTCTTCCTCGATCTCGTCGCCAACTTCCTTCAGCCATGTGGTCACTGTGCCTTCGTCAACGGATTCGCCGAGGGCAGGCATCTTCACTTCGACGCCACCGCCCCCGCCACCGCTTGCAGGTTTGGACTCTGCGGCTGGAGCTTCCTCCGCCGGTTCGTCAGCAGGTTCCTCAGCCTTGGCGGCCCCGGAACCGTCGCCAATGTAGCCGAGGACGGTGCCGACGGCGACGGTCTCGTCTTCGCCGACCT
>JAAYGH010000066.1 GCA_012727825.1 Trueperella sp. | reverse complement strand
CTTCACCCAAGCTCACGGGTGTAGGCCAGGCCGGGAGCGCCGCCCGGTATCTCCACATGGACAAATCTGACGTGATGATGTCGGATCGACGAAGTCCCGGACCTGGTTCAATGTGAAGCGGGCTACCGTCGTCGCCACGCCACCGGTGGAGCGCGGGCGGATAGGTGTTTCCAGACCGGTCGACGAGGGTGAGGTTCATGTGCCAAGCCTATCTTTCCCGTAGGACGAATGAATCTCGCGGGTGGTTGAGCGTGAAGGTAGAATTGGAGCGGAAGCGTGCGTGTGCACGTACCGTCGATTAGAAGGAAACACATGGTTTACAAGTTGGTCCTCCTCCGCCACGGCGAGAGCACCTGGAATGCTGAGAACCTCTTCACCGGCTGGGTGGACGTCCCACTGTCGGAGAAGGGCGTGAAGGAAGCGGCCCGAGCCGGCCAGCTGCTCCTCGATGCTGATATCCGCCCCGATATCCTCCATACGTCGCTCCTGCGCCGCGCCATCACAACGGCCAACCTCGCACTGGACGTTGCAGACCTCCACTGGATCCCGGTCAAGCGCAATTGGCGCCTCAACGAACGTCACTACGGTGCGCTTCAGGGTAAGAACAAGAAGGAAATCCGCGACGAGTACGGCGAAGAGCAGTTTATGCAGTGGCGCCGTTCCTTTGATGTTCCGCCACCACCGATCGAGAAGGGCTCCGAGTTCTCGCAGGATGCTGACCCGCGTTATGCAGGTGAGCCAATCCCCGATACCGAGGCACTTTCAAACGTGATCGACCGCCTGATGCCGTACTGGGAGGACGAAATTGTTCCAGATCTCAAGACCGGCAAGACCGTCCTGCTCGGCGCACACGGCAACTCCCTGCGCGCAATCGTGAAGATGCTCGACGATATTTCGGACGAGGAGATCACTGGCCTCAACATCCCGACCGGCATCCCGCTCTACTACGAGCTGGACGAGGAAACTCTCAAGCCTGTGACCAAGGGCGGCCAGTACCTCGATCCCGAGGCCGCTGCCGCGGCAATTGAGGCTGTCGCCAACCAGGGCAAGTAGAGCCTCCGCGCCCTGATTGGCAAGCCGAACGTCTGCCAATCAGGGCGAGCAGAGCGACTCATGAGCGGGTGGCCGCAGCGCGCCCACCCGCTCATAGCGCGCCCACAGCTCGCCCGGCCGCTCGTGGTGCACCTAACCAATGCTCAGATGGCACCTACCCGCATCAAAGGGGTCCTAAACACTGTGTTTATCGCCCTTTTGGTGCGGGTAGGTGCCGTTTGGGGTTGCTTGGTGTTTTGTGGGGCACTTGCCTGTTGCTCACATCGCACCTACCTGGTGCTCACCTAGCACCTACCCGCTGCTCTCGCAGCACCTATCCGCTACTCACACAGCACTTGCCTGCATCGCAAGGGTGCTTAATCCCGTGGTTAGGCCCCTTGCGATGCGCGAAGGGGCAAGGTGAAGCGTAGAAAGTGGACAACTAGTCGGAGCGCCCCGACGTCAGGCCGTTGTTAAACCGGAAGGCCGTCCGCGCGTGCACGCATGAGCCACTGCTGGAAGCCCTCGGGTGTCGCTACGTCTACCCACCTCAAATGGAACGACGGGTATCCGGCTTGCCTAAAGTAGAGATCCCGCAACCCTTCATTTTCTATTGAAGCTCGGTAATCTAAATCGTTTACCATTGTGGGATCTAAGAGTTTTTGCTTGCCGTGGAATTCATAGATGATTTGGTGCTTGAGGTCGGTGAAGTCTGGGTATTGCCTGCCAAATCCAAAATCAAATTGCATTTGCGGTTCTACCGGGGGTAGCCCATGGTCGACAAGACGGAGGAACGTCAGAGATTCACCCGGTGACTGGATACGCCCATCCATCAATGCCGCTACGCGGCGCGCTTGATTGATGCCAGCGACGCGTGGCAGCTCCTCAAGGATGGCGAGGATCTCGTCGCGGGTTGCCAGCTTCCTATTAAGAACGTAATTTGCGCAGATCAGTCCGTCTGCCGCGCCTGCGAACCGAGAAAGATCAATCACCGTTTGAGCAGGTGAAGTGACTTCGAATTCCAAGAAACTTACCGTGTCTGGTTCATAAGATAGACGAACTGTGCGAACATGCCTACTTTTTGAGCATGAACCGCGTGGTCCAACGTGGCGAACAAGCTCAGCCGGATGTGGAGTGATCGTTGGGATGCCGAGCAGGTGAGCTGCGGTATGACTGGCAAATGGAGGCGGTGGCACGGACGTCTGTTCGTGCCGTAACCGGTTGACGTAGTCAACTTTTTGCAAAGTCTCGAGTTGCTG
>JAAYGH010000065.1 GCA_012727825.1 Trueperella sp. | reverse complement strand
GGGGTGGGTGTTGCAATGCAACACCCACCCCGCCCTTGCGTGTCTCACCGCGATCCGGTTACTCGTCCATACGCGAGATCGACAGTAATAAAAAAGAACCTGAACGGTATTTCTACCGTTCAGGTTCCTCATTGTGGAGCCGAGGGGACTCGAACCCCTAACCCCCTGCTTGCAAAGCAGGTGCGCTACCAATTGCGCCACGGCCCCCTAGAAATCGACCGGATCAGTGACCTGCTGCCAGATTGCCTGACGTTGCAGATTCTCCTGAACCTTAAGGAAGATTACTACTCCTCCTACCAAGGTCGCAACTGCGAAAATTACTTTTCTCATAATGACCTTTCCCGATTCCCGGAGTGGGCGTAGGTGGACTCGAACCACCGACTTCCACATTATCAGTGTGGCACTCTAACCAACTGAGCTATACGCCCCGGGTTGACGCCCTTGCGGGCGCCGAATTAGATTAACTCATTTTATCCGCCATATTCAAACTGCCTTGACGGCAAGCGCTACACCTCACAGTTTGGCCCCCCTATCCCAGCCACCTCTCCTGTCAGTTTCGACACCATTGACCGGGACAAGTGCGCTTATACACACGCTAATCCCCTTCGGGGTCGGCTGGCAGTGGGTCCGGAGTCGGGTCCGGCTCGTGTACGGGTGGCTCTGTTTCAACAGGAGTAGTGGGCTCCGGCGCAGGTGGTTGTGGGCTCGGTTGCGGACTTGGTTGTGGGGTTGGTTGTGGTGCCGGCGATTCCGGAGCTGGATCTGGAGTTGGCGATGGATCTGGCTGGGGTCCTGGGGCCGGTTGCGGTGCCGGCTGTTGAGGCGCTGGCCGCGCTGCCGGCGATTGTGGGAGTGGCGTCGTCTGAGGATCCTCGGCGCGACGATCCGTCAGCGCTTCTTCCACCGCTTCTCTCTCGCCGTCCAATCTCTCAACAAGATCATGATGTCTGAGCGGACTCGCCGTTGCTTGAATGGCCTCAGCCTCATCCACCACCTCTGCCAAGGCCTCCGTCCTGACTGAGACCGGAGCTGCCTGGAGAACGACTCTCGCTCGATCTAGAGCGGGTTGGAAGACCTCCGCACGCCAGTCAGCTTCGACCGCGGAGAACGCCTCGAGGGCCTCCTGCTCAGCCGCTTTCAACTGCTCTGTGAGCTTTTCGTGGACAGCGATCGCTTCAGTGAGTTTCTTCGTCTCGGCTCGGACTTCTCGTGCGGATAGCGCACCAATGTCCTTACGGCCAATGTCTGGGAATTGATCCAAGTCCTTAATCGCGGAATCAAGATCAGAGCAGTCCACTTCCAACTTGTCGCACGACGTCACAACGGGAAGGGGAATAACAAAACTTGGAAGTTCGCTGTATTCGTCCCACTTCTGGAAGTAGTCGGCTGATGCTGACGCGTGCGCTCGTTCGCTGTTGTTGGCTTGCACGGTGAGATACGCAGCGACGATTGCAACGAGTAGTGACAGGGCGGCGATGAACCACTTCGTCCTGTTATTCATTGTGCTCCGTCGTGCCTATCCATTAATTAAAGCCATTGTTATATCCGAATGCCCCGCTTCTTCACGAGCGGGGCATTCAGTCAATCATGTTTTATTCGTCGGTCACAGTGATGTAGAGACCGCCAACGAGCATCGCAATTACGTTGTAGAGCAATGCGAGGACGGTTCCCAGCAACGTGAAGATCACAACCTCGATCACGCCGACCACCACCGCGAACGACACCACTCGTCCAAAGTCCATGAACTGCCCGAGCTCGAGTAGAGGCTCGGAGTTCAGCGTGACGAGCAGGTCGTCGATGCGTGCCCATACGTGCATGGCGTCCATCACGAACCACAAGATGATTGCGGCAACAACAATCATGATGCCGATACCGACTGAGACGAGGAACGACAGTTTGAGCGCGGACAGCGGATCGACCCTCGAGATAGTCATGCGCACGCGACGGATACCAACGTCTTTGCGCATGGGTACCGCAACCTGTTCTTCCTCCACGTAAGTCTCATCCACGTGGGTCTCGTCCAAGTCACCGATGGTTGCCTGTTCACGATGCTGCGTAGTGTCAGTCATGAGGTCTCTCTGTCGTTCAATGATTCGCTAGGTATGACGCTACCGCGTTTTCGCGGTTTGCTCATCACTCTTCGGTCGGATTGTCGTTGGTGTCTTCCGGTTCGGCAATATCAGATGAGTCATTATCTGATGACGCCGTCTGGTCACCTGACGTTGAATCCTCGCCTGACGTTAGATCTTCGCCTGACGCCGTCTGGTCGCCTGACGTTAGATCCTCATCAGCCTCGTCCTCACACGACTCGGCGTCACTCTCAAAGTGCGGGGCCATGGCAATGACGCGGTCACCGTTATCAGGGCGAACGAAGCGCACACCCTGCGTATTACGCCCGGTCAGATTCACTTCGTCCACAGATGACCGAACAACCTTGCCACCTTCCATAATGACGAGCAGTTCATCACCAGGCTGAGTGATGAGAACGCCAACAAGATTGCCACGCTTCTCCACCACCTTGGCCACGCGAATACCAATCCCGCCTCGGCGTTGCGGACGGTATTGCTCGATGTGCGTACGCTTGGCAAAACCCCCGTCGGTAATGACGAATACTTCCGAATCAGGGCGGACAACTTCCATCGTCAACAACGAATCACCCTTGCGGAACTTCATGCCACGAACACCCGACGTGGCGCGTCCCATCGGGCGCAACGACTCGTTGTCGGCAACAAAGCGTAGTGATTGACCCATCTTAGATACAAGAATGAGTTCGTCTCCCTCATTGACGAGGCGGGCAGAGACCACCTGATCAGTGCTTCCATCTACGTGGTCGCGCAGATTAATAGCAATGAGGCCGCCGGTGCGGGTCGAATCGTAGTCAGACAGACGGGTCTTCTTCACAAGCCCATCTTGTGTGGCGAGTGCGAGATAATCGGCCTGATCATATGTGCGTAGCATGATCGCGGAGGCAATTTTCTCATCCGGTTGCATCGCCAGCACATTCGCTACGTGCTGTCCCTTCGACTCGCGCGATCCTTCCGGGATCTCATAGCCCTTGACACGGTAGACGCGTCCGAGATTTGTGAAGAACAGGTGCCAATCATGAGTGGACGCGATACCCATATGCTCAACGACGTCATCTGAACGCAGGGTCGTGCCTTTCACGCCCTTGCCGCCGCGACGCTGGGCCCGATACTCCGAGACCTTCGTACGCTTAATGAAGCCCGAGCGAGTGACAGTCACAATGACGTCCTCTTCGGTAATGAGATCTTCCTCGGACATCTCACCGTCAAACGGGAGGATCGTCGTGCGGCGATCGTCGCCGAACTTGGCCACCACCGCGGCCAACTCCTCGGACACGATTGCCCGCTGACGCTCTGGCTTGGCCAGGATGTCCTTGTAATCCTCAACTTCGGCTAGCCGCTCGTCGCGCTCATCGATGATCTTTTGACGCTCGAGTGCCGCGAGGCGGCGTAGCTGCATCGCGAGAATGTGATCAGCCTGAACCGAGTTAATATCGAGGAGTTCGATGAGGCCTTGACGCGCTTCATCAGCAGTGGGTGACCGACGGATGAGGGCAATGACCTCATCCAACATGTCGAGAGCCCTGACCAGGCCCTCCAAAATCATGAGGCGCTCTTGCGCCTTGCGCAGGCGGTAAGCGGTGCGGCGCGAGATGACTTCGATCTGATGATGCACCCAGTAGTAAATGAACCCGTCGAGGGAGAGAGTGCGCGGCACACCATCGACAAGCGCCAACATGTTGGCCGAGAAGTTCTGTTGGATTTGGGTGTGCTTATACAAGTTGTTCAGCACGACCTTCGGTACGGCGTCGCGTTTAAGCACGACGACGATGCGCTGGCCGGCACGCCCCGAGGACTCGTCACGGATATCGGCGATGCCACTGAGGCGACCGTCCTTGACACCGTCAACCATGCGGTCAAGCAGGCGATCAGGGTTGACCTGATACGGAAGATCGGTGATGACGAGGCACTGGCGACCTTGGATTTCTTCGACTTCAACGACCGCTCGCTGGGTGATCGATCCACGACCTGTTCGGTAGGCCTCCTCGATGCCCTTCCGTCCCAGGATCGTGGCACCGTTCGGGAAATCGGGGCCCGGGATTCGTTCAAGGAGTGCCTCGAGGAGCTCGTCTCGGCTTGCCTCTGGGTTCTCCAAGAACCACTGGGCACCCGATGCAACTTCACGTAGGTTATGCGGTGGTATTGAGGTGGCCATGCCGACCGCAATGCCCTCCGAACCGTTGATGAGCAGGTTCGGAATCCGTGCGGTTAGTACCTTCGGCTCGTGAACCGAGCCGTCAAAGTTTGGTTCGAAATCGACCGTGTCTTCATTAATGTCACGCACAAGTTCCACGGCGAGCGGTGCCATGCGTGCCTCAGTGTATCGAGCGGCAGCAGCACCAAGATCGCCGGCTGTGCCGAAATTGCCCTGCCCAGCCACAAGCGGGTAACGCAGTGACCACGGCTGAACCAGGCGGACCATCGTGTCGTAAATCGCGGCGTCGCCGTGCGGGTGGTAATTACCCATGACGTCGCCGACAATCTTCACAGACTTTGAGAAGGCAGAGTCGGGGCGGTAACCGCCGTCCCACATCGCGTAGATGACGCGGCGGTGGACGGGCTTCATGCCGTCGCGAACGTCGGGCAGCGCGCGGCCGACGATGACGGACATCGCATAATCAAGGTAGGAAGTTTCCATCTCCTTTTGGAGATCGACTTCCTTAATGGAGTCGTAGTCGGGGTTTTCGATCGTCGTATCTTCGCTCACTGTAATCCTTAAATATCGAGGAATCGCACGTCGCGGGCATTGCGCTGGATGAAGGAGCGCCGCGATTGCACGTCCTCACCCATCAACACGGAAAACGCTTCATCGGTGGCCGCAGCCTCCCCGATATTGACTCGCTTCAACGTTCGAGTTTCCGGATTCATTGTGGTGTCCCACAGTTCCGAATCATTCATTTCGCCCAGACCTT
>JAAYGH010000064.1 GCA_012727825.1 Trueperella sp. | reverse complement strand
TGCCGAGACCGACCGCAATCCAGCAGATCCGCTCACCGGAGACAGGGTCACACCGGAAACCGGCGAGACGTCAACAGATTCGGAGCTCATTTTGTATGCACTGAGCGAGGAGATCGGCTCAGATTCTCGCGCTTGGTATCCGCTTGTGCAGCTCGCGCGCCTGTCCGGAGCTGACGACTCCGAATCCGCCCGACGCTACCTTGAGACGGCCGCTGATCGTGACGAATCGGGTTTGGCGCTTGCCGAGGGTGTGAAACTTCTTCGTGAGACAGGTCAGCACGACGCCGCGATCCAACTTGGTCTTGGCCGCTGGCAACCCAAAACGCAGACGCCCACAGTGGGCGAGGAGCTTGTCAACGCCGCACTTGAGGCGAACAAACTCGACGAAGCTCGTACCTACGTGAACATCCTCAAGGACGCGGGTGTACCGGACGAGATGATCGACGACCTATCGCTCGCAATTGCCACAACAAAAGAGGAAAATTAATGGCAGTATTTATTGAAATTCACCCCGAGGATCCACAACCGCGTCTCGTGCGCAAGGTGGTGGATCGCCTCCTCGCCGGCGAAGTGATTGCTCTGCCCACCGATTCTGGGTATGCGATCGCCTGCACCTTGGGCAATAAGGAAGGTCTGGAACGAATTCGCACGATTCGTCAGGTGGGGAATAAACATCACTTCACACTGCTGTGCCATGACTTCGCTCAGCTCGGTTCGCTCGTGATTATCAATAATTCGTTCTTTAGGCTCATCAAGGCGCTGACGCCTGGCCCGTACACGTTCATTATGAAGGGCACGAAAGAAGTGCCGCGCATGACCCTCAACCCGAAGAAGGCCACGGTTGGCGCGCGCATCCCGGATCACAACATCACGCAGGCGATAGTGGCCGAATTAGGCGAGCCGCTTCTGTCGTCCACCCTTATCCTTCCAGGTGAAGATGAGCCGATGTCAGAAGGCTGGATCATCAACGACCATCTCGGCAACGCTCTTGACGTCGTGGTCGATGGACCGGTCGGAGAAGATGGCCCGACGACGGTGATTGATTTATCTGAAGGAGAGGCGATGATCGAGAGAGTCGGTGCCGGCGACATCTCGATGTTTGATATTTAATGGTTGACGCAGTTCTTTTTGATCTGGATGGCACACTGGCCGACTCCGGCCCACTCATCACTCAAACGATTTCCGCGACTATGCGCGAACTTGCGGGCCTTGTTCAGCCCGCTCATGTGTATAAGCGCTATGTGGGACCGCCGCTGAACTCGAGCTTTGCTCACCTTGGCGTGGCAGAGGCGGACATCCACACCTACATCGAGCACTACCGCGCGGCCTACAGCAAGATCCATCACGAAACACCGGCATTCGAGGGTGTGGATGACTTGTTGGAGCGTGTTCGCGACCAAGGCTTCGGGATTGCGCTCGCCACCTCGAAGATTCAGGATGTGGCAGAAGAGGTTGTCCACAACCTCGGCCTCACCAAGTACTTCGATGTGCTGTGTGGATCGCAGCCGGGCGAGGTCCATCTTGGCAAACCTGCAGTCGTGGAAGCTGCTCTCAACCAACTCAAGGGCGCTGAGTACTTAACGGAAGGCGCGCGCGAGGATACGGGCATGAACGTGCCGCTTCGCGACGACGTGGTGATGGTGGGAGACCGGATCTACGACATCGAGGGGGCTCGACTGCATGGCATCCGCACGATCCTCGTGACCTGGGGCGATTCGTGGCCTGAAGAAGAGGATCTTGCGTGGAAGACCGTCGCCACACCCGATGAGCTCGTCGATCTGCTCACCGAGGTGCGGAAGAACGGATTCGTCGACTAACGACGCCCGTCTGCGGATCAGAACTCCGTCTGCCCTGGACCACTGAACTGGGACTGGTACAGATCGTAGTATGCGCCATGGTGGGCGAGCAGCGTTTCGTGCGTGCCTTGTTCGACGACGTCGCCATCGACCATCACGATGATCAGGTCCGCGTCGCGAATTGTGGACAGGCGGTGGGCGATCACGAAGGATGTGCGGCCCTCGCGCAGCTCATTCATTGCGCGCTGGACGAGCATCTCCGTACGGGTATCGACCGACGAGGTAGCCTCATCCAAAATGAGTACGGCAGGGTCGGAAAGGTATGCACGGGCGATCGTCAAAAGTTGCTTCTCGCCGGCAGAAATATTGCCGCCCTCGTCGTTGATCTTGGTGTCGTATCCGTCGGGAAGTTGGCGCACGAGTCGATCGACGCCCGTCGCCTGTGCAGCAGCGACGACGTCCTCGTGGGTGGCGCCATCCTTGCCGAAGGCGATGTTCTCCTCGATCGTGCCCTCGAACAGCCACGTGTCCTGGAGAACCATGCCAATTTCGGTGCGCAACGAATCTTTGGAGAATTCGCGGGTGGATACATCATCGAGAGTGATACGACCGCCGTCGATCTCGTAGAAACGCATAAGGAGGTTAACCAGCGTAGTTTTTCCGGCGCCAGTTGGACCAACGATTGCGATCTGATCGCCCTTCGCGACGCTCAGGCTCAAACCATTAATGACCGGAATGCCCTCCTCGTAGGAGAATTCGACGTTCTCAAACGCGATCGTACCTTCGAGCTGATCCTTTGGAATGAGGTCGCGGTAGTCGGTCTTGGAGTCGACCTCCATTTCTTCGACGTCGAGGAAGTCGAAGATGCGCTCGCCCGATGCCGCGCCGGACTGGAGCATGCTCGCCATTGAGGCGAGCGTCGAGACTGGCTGGTTGAGCTGACGTGAATACTGAATAAACGCCTGCATGCCACCAATCGTCAGCTGGCCGTTAATCACTTGCAGACCGCCCATGACCGCCACGATGACGAAACCTATGTTCGCCACGAAGCCCATGGTTGGCTGTGCGAGTTGTGAGATGAACTGGCCCTTGTAGCCTGCTTCGTACAGTCCTTGATTCGCCTCATCAAAGATGTCTTCGAATTCTTCTTCGAGACCGTATGCAGTGACCACGTCGAGGCCTGTGAAGGATTCCTCAACGATCGAGGACACCTCACCGGTTTTCGCCCACTGTAGCCGGAACTGTGGACGTGCGTTCTTGAGAATCAACAAGAGCGCCACAATGCCGAGTGGTAAGACGATAAGTGTCATGAATGTCAACGATGGAGAGATCCAAATCATGAGCGCCAGAATGCCGATCAGACTGTAGGTCGACATGATCACCTGATTCAGGGTCTGCATGAGTGTCTGCGTGATGTTGTCGACATCGTTCGTCACACGAGAAAGTAGATCGCCGCGCGGCTGGCTATCGAGCCAGGAGAGCGAGAGTCGATCGATCTTCGCCTGAGCGGCGGCGCGGAGACGGTAGCCCAGGTTCTGAACAGTTTGGCGAATGAAGATTCCCGCAGTGAAGTTCGTGATTGCCGACATCGCGTAGAGCCCAACCACGAATCCCAGAACGCGAGCCAGTGCCGAGTAATCGACGCCGTCGGCTTGCATGCCGTCCACAATCACATTGGTGGCATCACCCAGGAACTTCGGTGAAAGAGCAGTGCCAAGTGCGGCAAAGAACATGAGTGTAACTGCAAGGAAAATCCGAAGTTTTTCCGTACCGAGCATGCGGGCAAGGCGTATGAGTGCGCCTTTTACATCGCGCGTGTCGTCTGCATACGGATTCGCACCGTGGCCACCGCGGCCGCCGTGTCCCCTCATCGTGCCTCCTGAGCGCTCAGCTGTGATGAGACGATTTCTTGATACGTCTCGCAAGTCTCCATTAAATCTTCGTGCCGCCCTCGGCCAACAACGTGTCCGGCGTCGAGAACATGAATTTCGTCGGCCTCGCGAATTGTTGAAATGCGCTGAGCCACGATGAACACGGCGATGTCACCAACGAATGAGCGAAGACCAGCACGTAGGCGTGCATCGGTAATGAAATCGAGGGCCGAGAATGAATCGTCAAAGATCAGTAAATCGGCTTGGCGAACTCCGCTTTCATCTGGCAAGCAACGGTAGATCGCACGCGCGATCGTAATTCGCTGACGCTGACCACCGGAAAAGTTCTTGCCGCCGGATTCGACCTCGGCGTCGATGCCTTTTTCAAGCTTGTCGACGAACTCCCACGCTTGCGCTGCCTCGAGGGCGCGTTTGACACGTTCAGGATCAGCGGCGGCCTCGCTACTCGGGGATCCAGCGACGTTTGACGCGATCGTGCCAGAAAAAAGGAAGGCAGTCTGCGGAACCAGCGCCATGCGAGAGCGAAGCTCCTTCGGGGCCAGTTCGGTGACGGGGATGCCGCCTCCGCGAACTTCGCCGCCGGTTGCATCGATGATGCGGGGGAGCAGACGGATGATCGACGACTTACCCGAACCAGTGGACCCAATCAGAGCTGTGACCTTTCCTGGTGTGAACGTCATATTGATGTCGCTGAGGACTGGCTCTTCGGCGCCTGGATATTGCAAGCAGGCGCCGTCGAGTTCGAAAGTGATGGGGCCAGACGGGAGCGACTTAGGCGAGGCAGGTGCTTTAACCGACGGATCGACGTCGTGAATCTCCTGCAAACGTTTAGCCGATACGTCACCGCGCGGGAACATCATGACCATCATGCCGGACATCATCACGGCCATCATGATCATCATGAGGTAGGTGATGTACGCGGTCAGTGCGCCGACCTGCATGTCGCCTGCTTCGATAAGATGCCCGGCGAACCAGACGACCGCGGCTGAGGCAATACCGATGATGAGGTTGGCTGCAGGCATCATGAACGCCCAGAGGAATCCGATCTGAAGCCAGATATCGCGGAGGTTTTTGTTTGCTTTGTCAAACTTTTCCCGCTCGGTGTCTTGGCGAACGAATGCGCGAATAACGCGAATGCCGGTGAGCTGTTCGCGAAGAAGTGTATTGATGCGATCGATGCGCTTCTGCTGAATTTGATAGCGGGGTGCCAACGCGCGAATCACAAAAAAGATGAGCGCGCCCAGTAGTGGCACGACCACAATAAGCAGAAGTGAAAGCCGTGCATTTTGCTGGATCGCCATGAACACGCCGCCAAAGCCCATCAGCGGCGCCATGATCATCACGGTGAATGTCAGCAGGATAACCATCTGAACTTGAGTCACATCATTTGTGGTTCGCGTAATGAGCGTGGGTGCGCCGAACTTATGCTGGTCGGTGGCCGAAAATGACTGCACTTGCCGGAACGTGCGGGCGCGTAGTTCGCGGCCGAGCTCCATGGCCGTCTTAGCGCCAAGATAGATCGCACCAACCATCGCGAGAATCTGTAGGATCGCAATGCCGAGCATGACGCCGCCCAGCCGCCAAATCAGCGGGACGTTCTCTGGCAGAATACCGTCATCAATAATTCGGGCATTGATGGCCGGCATTATAAGACTGAGAAGGACTTGGAGGGTTTGAAGTGCAATGATCGCACCGAATGCCCCCTTCTTTCTCTTCAGGAAGTCCCAGCCAATATGTAAAAGAGTCACTGTGCTCCTTGGAATAAAGAATGGATTAACTAAGTCTATGCCTACTTCCGCACAATGGCGCTTTTGAAGGAGTCATTATGAGCAATCACAACCCTGAAGGCGAATTCCTTACACGTGGTGAACGCCTTGAGCGCCTGCCATTTACGAAAAAGCTCCGTAACCTCATCGGTACCACGGGCATCGGCTGGGCGCTTGACGCCATGGACGTGGGCCTCATTTCTTTCATCGTCGCCGCGCTGGCACAGCAGTGGGGACTGACGGATACCGAGCGCTCGTGGATCATTTCCATCGGCTTCGTTGGTATGGCGATCGGCGCGACCGTGGGAGGTTTGCTTGCCGACAAGATCGGGCGACGCATGGTCTTCGCCCTGACGCTCCTGGTTTATGGTGTGGCTACTGGTGCCTCCGCGCTCGTGACGGGCGTGGGCATGCTTCTGGTGTTGCGTTTCATCGTCGGTCTTGGCCTCGGTGCTGAGTTGCCGGTCGCATCCACATTCGTGTCTGAGTTTGCGCCGAAAAATATTCGCGGGCGTGTGATCGTCTGGTTAGAAGCCTTTTGGGCGTTGGGCTGGATCGCTGCGGCGCTCATCGGATACTTCGTCGTCGCGCCTTACGAGGATGGATGGCGCTGGGGTTTCCTTATCGGTGCTGTGCCGGCGCTCTATGCGCTCATCATTCGCTGGAAGACCCCTGAATCTGTGCGCTTCAAGGAGCTCAAGGGCGAGTTCGACCAGGCCGAACAGACCGTTCGTGATTACGAAGAATCCGCTGGTGCCGGCTACACCTATACCGGCGAGACGATCGACACTTCAGCAGATCTCGAGGCTTATGAGGCTGGGATTCCCGAGGAGGACAAGAACCTCGGCATCTGGTCACCTTCGATGCGCAAGCGCACGTTGGCCCTGTGGACCATCTGGTTCATGATCAACTTCTCCTACTACGGCGCTTTTACTTGGATCCCTTCCTTGCTGACAGCGCAGGGCTTTACGCTCGTACGCTCGTTCGAGTTCACGCTCATCATCACGCTGGCTCAGATTCCCGGATACGCAGTCGCGGCATGGCTTATCGAAGTGATCGGACGACGCCGTACGCTCGCCATATTCCTGACAGGTTCAGCTATTGCGGCGATACTGTATGGCCAAGCTGGGGAGCCGTGGCAGATTATCACAGCCGGAATGTTGCTGAGCTTTTTCAATTTGGGTGCGTGGGGCGCGCTGTATGCGATTGGCCCCGAACTTTATCCGACGAATGTGCGCGGGACGGGCACGGGTGCGGCAGCCGGGTTTGGCCGCATCGCATCGATTCTCACACCGTTGCTCACGCCGGTGTTCGTGGGGATAGGTGGTAATGCGTTGGCGTTCACCGTGTTCTCGGCAGCCTTCGCAATAGCCGCCATCGCTACATTTGCGTTGCCGGAACAAGCGGGTAAATCCATGAAGTGAGGGCGGGCCGCAGATCCGCATCGCCGACACTCGGCAACTAGGGCTTCCTTGATGCCTTGGCCGCGGGGGTGGTAGATGCGAGGGTTTTCCTTCAGATGGGAGGGGTAGTTCCCCTCGCGTTTGGCTGGAATCCCTCGCATGTGGAGAGGTGGCGTTGGCGGCCGGTGGCGTGTGGCTGGAAT
>JAAYGH010000063.1 GCA_012727825.1 Trueperella sp. | reverse complement strand
GGTTAAGGTCGATGCTCGTTCACTGCCAGGGATGAAAGTTCCTGAGCTTCGTGAACTCGCGAAGGACCTCGGACTCAACATTAATTCACGTGCTGTTAAGGCAGTCCTCGTGGACGAAATTTCTCAGGCGATCGAGGCAAGTGGCGGCGCCGTTCAGGGCGAGCGCGCGGAACCCAAGGATGCGCCTGCGAAGGCGGGAGGTCCGGCGGCTCGAAAGAATGCAGACTCAGCGCCGGCCACGAAAGCAACCCCGGTGAAGAAATCTGACAGCAGCTCTGGACTGACCGAGACAACCCTGAAGAAGCTAAAAGTTGCGGAGCTTCGCACTAAAGCACAGGAACTTGGCGCGGATAGGATATCCGGACTGCGCAAGCAAGATCTTATCGACCTCGTCCTCAAGCTCAGCAGCGCCGGTACGCCGGAGGGCACGTCAGCAGACGATATAAACGACATTGACGACATTGACGACGATTCGACTCCCGAGACCCCTGACGATCAGGACGATCTCGAAGACGCCGAAGATCCTGATATCGACGAAGCCGATCCTGAAGATTCATCTGACTCTGCTGATAGCTCGGATGAGGCTGATACCGAAGATGAAGATGAGGATGACGAGAGCCAAAAGTCCGTCATCGTCACCGCATCAACAAAGAGGTCGAAGGGCGCGTTCGTCGTCAAGGATTCTGACGAGACCGATGAGCCTGCGCAGCGCGTCCATGTTGCAGGCGCAACCGCTGATCCCGTCAAGGACTACCTCAAACAGATCGGCAAGGTTCCGCTCCTAAATGCGGCTGAAGAGGTCGAACTCGCTCAACGCATCGAGGCGGGCCTATATGCCCAGCACCTGCTTGACACAACTGAGGTTGACGACCTCAAGGACCGCAGAGAACTCGAAATCATTGCTCGCGACGGCCGCAATGCGAAGAATCACCTTCTCGAAGCAAACCTCCGACTCGTCGTCTCGCTTGCGAAGCGTTACACGGGCCGTGGAATGCTCTTCCTCGATCTCATTCAAGAAGGAAACCTCGGTTTGGTTCGTGCCGTGGAGAAGTTTGACTACGCGAAGGGCTTCAAGTTCTCAACGTATGCGACGTGGTGGATCCGCCAGGCCATTACGCGTGCCATGGCAGATCAGGCACGCACAATTCGCATTCCGGTCCACATGGTTGAGGTCATCAATAAGCTCGCTCGAGTGCAACGGCAGATGCTTCAAGATCTAGGCCGTGAGCCAACAACCGAAGAGCTAGCACGCGAACTCGATATGACTGAGGAAAAGGTCGTCGAGGTACAAAAGTATGGTCGTGAACCGATTTCTCTCCACACCCCGCTGGGGGAGGATGGCGATTCGGAATTTGGGGATCTCATTGAAGATTCAGAAGCCGTCGTGCCTGCCGATGCCGTTGGTTTTACCCTCCTACAGGAGCAGCTCCACCAAGTTCTTGACACGCTCTCAGAACGCGAGGCCGGGGTCGTATCTATGCGCTTTGGCCTGACAGACGGCCAGCCCAAGACGCTCGATGAAATCGGCAAGGTTTACGGAGTCACCCGTGAGCGGATCCGCCAGATTGAGTCGAAAACGATGTCGAAGCTACGCCATCCATCCCGTTCGCAGGTTCTGCGCGACTATCTGGAGTAGACAACCAAGATCGATCGAGCAGACTATTCGTGAAACGCGCCCCATCTGCGGGCGCGTTTCCATTGGGCGGGCAGGACTTCGGCATCATCACGATTGAGCGCCGAATCCGCATACCGTAGACCACTGTCTTCGAGATCGACGAAGATGCGGAGAATTTCCGCACACGTTAGGGCGTCGCTCATACTGCGGTGTGCCTGACCTGGGGTTATATTGAGCCGTGTGGCGAGCCCACGCAACGAATGCGAACCGGGTTCGAGGTAGATGCGGGACTGGTCCATCGTGCACACGCACGAGTCCTCATCAATTCGTTCGCTGAGCCCGGCGCGGGCAAATTCGCCATTGAGGAATTCCCGATCAAATTTTGCGTTGTGGGCGACGATCCGCCGGCCGCGGAGCTGATCGGCGAGCTCCGACGCGACATCAGAGAAGCTGGGGGCTCCAGTAAGGTGCTCGTCAGTAAGCCCGTGGATGTGCACAGCGCCGGTGGGGCGCCCTGGATGAATGAGCGTGTGCCAGCGTAAAACTTCGGAAAAATCGGAGTCGAGGTGAATCACGGCGATCTCGATAACCCGATCGTCAGCCCGGTCTAATCCTGTTGTTTCGATGTCGAGGACGGCATAAGCGCTTTGACTCATTGCGCCATTGTTACACAGGAGTGGTTTTGCCCGGGGCGAACCAGCGTGAGATGAGGGGAATATTTCATGCGATCCATGCTTTGATCATAGTGTGAATGCATTAATTGAAACTCCGTCTCTGACAGCCGCAGACCGCTGTGACGCCTGCTCCGCGCAGGCGTACGTCCTCGTCGAATTGTCATCGGGTAATCTCCTTTTCTGTGCACATCATGCGCGTAAGCACATGCCAGCACTGGAAAAGGTTGCGATCAATATCGTTGACGAAACCGATCAGGTTAATCAGTAGTCAGCACTTCCTACGAGT
>JAAYGH010000062.1 GCA_012727825.1 Trueperella sp. | reverse complement strand
GTGTCACCCTGCGTGACAACACCAGTGTGCGCGTTTCGAAAATTTCTTGAATTGGGGAACTGGTGAAAAGTGAATAGCTCCCCCGCGGTCGCACCTGTGGAGAAATTTTGAGCGAATCGACCTTCCAGAAAGTCAGAACAGCGTTCCGGCAGCACCGGCAACTACCGGCACCACCCCGATCAAAATGAACGCGGGCAAGAAGCACAGACCAAGCGGCATAACGAGCCGTGCGCCAAGCTTTTCAGCCGCTTCTTTCGCGTTGCGCTGGCGCTGCAACCGCAACGTGTGGGCCGAGCGCTCGATGAGCGGAACGGGAGCCGCGCCATCGGTCCACGCCGCACGCAGGGAGTCCCGAAGGCGGGTGTTTGCAACGCCGTCCCATGCCTCTTCCCACGTCGCGCCCATCAGCAGCAAACGGGAGGCGGTCGTGCGATCTTTGCCGCCGGTCGCTATATCGAGCGCCGCAAGCGTGCCGGGAATCGACAGACCCGACCCCAACGCCGCCGCTGCAAGATCGAGCACCACCGCCGTATCAACTGGGGCGGTCGCAGGCTCTCGTCCCGTGCGCGGGTGAGGCGTCGGTGTCGACCACACCCACACCAACACGGCCGCCATCAACACAATCCCAACCAGGCTCACTGTTCCTCCCCAGCGGCGCGTGCCTCAGCCACCATCCGCGCCGTCCACCCAATTCCAGCCAGCTCAAAGCCCACGCCACCGGCGAGCGCAATGTGACCAAACGGAGTCGTGAAAAGAAAACCCAGCGGATCAGCACCAAGTGCCCAGCCAAGCGCGAGGCCAAATATCGGCAGCGCTGCGAGCATTCGGGCCGAGGCGAGTGGCCCCGCAAGCGCAACATCACGAGCGCTACGCGCTTCCCCGGATTCAGTAATGCCCTCGGCGCAGGCATCAAGCACATCTGCCATCGGCGCTCCCGTCCGATAGCTCATCGTGCACACGGCGAACGTGGCGGGCAGCGTGTGCAGCACGACGGCGGTCACGCCGGCCTGTCGGCGCTCCCGCCAGCCCATGCTGCCGAGCCTGCGAAGAGTAAACGGCACGCCTTCCTCGTCGAGCACCTGATCTCCGACGTGGAGCCCAGCTTGGGTGAGCGTCTGTCGCCAGGCACGCTCCGGACTCGATCCCGAACGCAATCGGCTTGCAACTTCAGTGACAATTGACCCCATATCGATCGAATTTGGCACCTGCCGGGGCGGTTTCTCACGGAACTTGCGGCGCCGCGCGACTTTCACGCGTGGCACGGTCACATAACTGACCAGCACGAGCATCGCGATCCACATCATGAGCTGTCCTTTGCCTCGAGTCGCTCGACTAACTGATCCCACGCCCGTCCGTAGGCGACGGCACCCTCCGCGTTCACTCGTACCGCCACGGGAGCCACCAATTCCCCGCCCCGCCGCTCGAATACTGATATTTCACTGAGGTATCTGCGCGAACCAGACCTCCGCACGTGAATCGCCGCGTCCAGGCCAGCTGCTGCCTGGGCTGCCACCGTCGATTCGGCCATGTCCGCGAGCGCGCCGAGTGCCACAAGCCGCGCGGGAATGTCCTGCGTGGAGTTCGCGTGGATCGTCGCCCACCCGCCTTCGTGCCCCGTGTTGAGCGCTCCCAACACGTCTCTTACCTCGGCGCCGCGGCACTCGCCGAGCACGATCCGATCGGGACGCATGCGCATCGCCGCCCGCACTAAGTCGCTCATCGTTACCTCGCCGGCCCCCTGCACATTCGCCTTGCGCACCTGCAGGTGCACCACGTGCGGATGGTTCGGCCGCAACTCCGCAGATTCCTCGATCACGAGAATCCGCTCGCTAGCCGGCACGAGTGTGAGCATTGCATTGAGAAAGGTCGTCTTACCCGCGCCCGTCGCACCCGAGACGAGCACGTTGGCCTTGCCAGTCACGAGCCTTCGTACCAACGGCACCAGCTCGCTCGCAACCGATCCCCCCTCCGAAAGTTCGGCGAGCGTGAGTACCCGCGCACGGTGCGTGCGCAATGAAATGAGCGTCCCCTCCGCACTGAGCGGCGGAATGATCGCATGTAAACGGACGCCCGAGGGGAACGTGCCATCCACGATAGGACTCGCGTCATCGAGGCGCTGCCCGCATGATGCCGCCAAACGCACGGCCAACGCCCTCGTCTCTTCTTCGCCCGCCAAACCTGAGTCCGCAACTTCTTCCATGCCCTCGCCGCGGTCCACCCACACCTGGGTTCCATTGACGACGACGTCGGTGACAGCCGAATCCTCCAGCAGCGGCGCAATGACCGGTCCAGCTCCGATGAGCTCGTGGCGCACCTGCGCGTCCACTGCCGCGAGATCCGACGTGAAGATCGTGTCGGGCAGATCCGCGAGCGCACCACGAAGATTCTCCCCCGCCGCTAGCCGGCGCCGGACGTTGGCTAATTGCGCGGGTTCAAGCTTCACGCAACCAACTCCTCGAGATGTTGGCGGATCGCCCGGATGTCACGTTCGGCGGCGGACCGGAGGCGGTCGCCGGGCGCGAGTCCGTGGTCGATATCCCCGCGTAAACCTCGTATTGTGCGCACGGGAAATACCCGGTCAACACCAATGACTTCCGCGGCATGCGCGGCCTCGCTCTTCGAGCCCATCCCTATGCCCACCACAATGGTTCGTGGCACATGTTTCGCACGCACCCGTGCGTGCGCGAGCGAAACGGCATCTCCCCTGGTCACCAGGACGAGGCGATCGCACCAATCAATGAGCCCCTCCGTTTGCGTATCACCCAGACCACGTAGCGCTCGCGATCCCACGAGCGCCTGCGGCGCGAAATCCACGACTGTCCACGGTTGGGTCTGGGATACAGCGGAGATCACCTGAGCCGCGAGCGCAGCATCCGGAACACCCCCCCGTTCATCGGCCGACACCACGTGAACCCCGTGCCACACCGGAAGAACATTCGCGAGTCGGCCTGCCAAAATCGCACCATCGCCCGCGAGATCGGCCCAGCGCTTCCCGGGAGCTGCGTCCATTGCAATCACGTGATCGATCCCTACCGATGCAGGATCTGCATCGATCAAACCCGCTGAACCGCCATTGCCGAACTGCCGGGCGAGCCACGCGGCCACCGTCGTCGTGCCAGCGCCGCCGTGCGCGCCAACGACGCCGATGACTCGGCCACGTAACGTAGTGCCCACAGCGGCCATGAGCTCGAGGATGTCAGCCGCCTCGTCGCGAATCCTCAAACGCAGCTGGCCCCGCGGGAAGT
>JAAYGH010000061.1 GCA_012727825.1 Trueperella sp. | reverse complement strand
TCTCGATACCGGTGACGATCGTCTTCTGCGGTGCGCGGATGCCGAGAATCTCGACCTCTGCGTTCAGCATGAGCTGACCGCGGTCAACACTTCCGGTCACAACGGTGCCACGACCGGTAATGGTGAAGACGTCCTCAATTGGCATCAGGAACGGCTTGTCCATGTCACGGACGGGATCCGGGAAGTAGTTGTCAACCTCATCCATGAGCTCTTCGACAGCTGCAACCCACTTCGCATCGCCCTCAAGTGCCTTGAGCGCTGAGATCTGGATAACAGGAGCTTCGTCGCCGTCGTAGCCCTGCGAGGAGAGGAGGTCACGGACTTCCATCTCGACGAGCTCGAGGAGTTCCTCGTCGTCAACCATGTCGGACTTGTTCAGTGCGACGATGATGTCCGGAACGCCAACCTGGCGTGCGAGCAGGACGTGCTCGCGGGTCTGAGCCATCGGGCCGTCGGTAGCTGCGACAACAAGGATCGCAGCGTCCATCTGAGCAGCGCCGGTAATCATGTTCTTGATGTAGTCCGCGTGTCCTGGAGCATCGACGTGAGCGTAGTGACGCTTATCCGTCTGGTACTCGACGTGCGAGACGTTAATCGTGATTCCACGCTGACGTTCTTCTGGAGCGTTGTCAATCGTGCTGAAATCGCGGCTCTCATTGAGATCCGGGTACTTGTCCGCAAGAACCTTCGAAATCGCAGCGGTCGTCGTCGTCTTTCCGTGATCGACGTGACCGATGGTGCCGATGTTCATGTGCGGCTTGGACTTGTCGTACTTGGCCTTGGCCACTTGCGCCCTCCTGGGACTAGATTTCTAAAGACTCGTTCAAACGAATCTTAACTGTCTGTTGATTTCTTGTAAATTTTGATAGCGAGTTACTCGCCGTGGGCTTTCTGAATGATCTCGTCCGAGACGCTCCGAGGAACCTCTTGGTACTTCGCGAACTGCATAGTGTACACGGCACGTCCCTGCGTCTTTGAACGCAGGTCGCCAACGTACCCAAACATTTCGGAAAGCGGGACCAGAGCGCGGACGATCTTGACGCCGGTGGCGTCTTCCATCGAGGCAATCTGACCACGGCGAGAGTTGAGATCACCGATGACGTCGCCCATGTACTCCTCAGGAGTACGGACTTCGACATCCATGACCGGCTCTAGGATGACCGGCTTGGCACGCTTGATTCCCTCGCGGAACACCATTTGGCCAGCGATCTTGAACGCCATCTCCGAGGAGTCGACGTCGTGGTAAGCGCCATCTTCGAGGGTGGCCTTCACGTTAACGAGCGGGTAGCCAGCGAGAATACCGTTCTCCATCGCAGCCTGGATGCCCTGAGACACCGACGGGATGTATTCGCGTGGAATACGTCCACCGGTGACCGAATCGACGAATTCGTAGATATCGCCTTCTTCGTTTTCCGGGAGCGGCTCGAAGGTCACGATGACCTTTGCGAACTGGCCCGAACCACCGGTCTGCTTCTTGTGGGTGTAGTCGACGGACTGCGCGGTACCAGTAATGGTCTCGCGGTAAGCAACCATCGGTGCACCAACGTTCGCATCAACCTTGAATTCGCGCTTCATGCGGTCGACAAGGATGTCGAGGTGGAGTTCGCCCATTCCGCCAATGACGGTCTGACCGGACTCCTCGTCGAGGCGAACGGTGAACGTAGGATCCTCTTCGGCAAGCTTCTGAATAGCCGTGCCGAGCTTCTCCTGGTCAGCCTTCGACTTCGGTTCGATTGCCACGTGAATAACCGGCTCAGGGAACGTCATCGATTCAAGAAGAATCGGGGCGTCCATGGCAGACAGGGAGTCGCCCGTCGTCGTGTCTTTCAGACCAATAACGGCGTAGATGTTTCCTGCCGAAGCCTGATCGACCGGCTGCTCCTTATTCGAATGCATCTGGAAGATCTTGGACACGCGTTCGCGCTTGCCCTTGGTGGCATTCAGGATCTGGGTTCCCGGGTCGATCTTGCCCGAATACACGCGAATGTACGTCAGGCGACCAAAGAACGGGTGCGCAGCAATCTTGAATGCGAGAGCCGAGAAAGGCTCGTCAACAGACGGCGAGCGCTTGAGTTCAACGGACTCGTCCTTCACGTCGGTGCCACGGACGAACTCAACATCCACAGGTGATGGAAGATAATCGATCACGGCGTCAAGAACCGGCTGAACGCCGACGTTCTTGTAGGCCGAACCGGCGTAGGTCGGGAAGATCTCGCCAGCGATAGTCATCCGTCGGATGACCTTCTTGAGCTCTGCGATCGAAATGTCCTCGCCACCGAGGTACTTTTCGAGAAGATCCTCGTCGTTTTCCGCAACTGTCTCAACGAGCTCGTTACGGTACTCCTCTAGCTTGGCTTCGAGTTCTTCCGGAACGTCCTCGGTGACAACAATCGACCCCATGGTCGGATTGCCCTTGGCATCTTCCGCTGGGAAGCGGTAGGCCTTCCGCTCCAAGACGTCGACGACGCCGGAGAGCTGATCCTCTGCCCCGATCGGGAATGCCATGACCAGCGGAGTTGCCTTGAGGCGGTCCTTAATGGTCTGAATGGCGTGATCGAAATCAGCGCCCATCTTGTCCATCTTGTTGATGAAGCAGACCCGTGGAACCATGTACTTGTCAGCCTGACGCCACACGGTTTCGGACTGCGGTTCGACGCCTTCCTTACCGTCGAACACCGCGACAGCGCCGTCGAGGACGCGCAATGAGCGCTCAACCTCGACCGTGAAGTCCACGTGTCCGGGGGTGTCAATGACGTTGATCTGGTTTTCTTTCCAGAAGGTGGTCACGGCAGCCGACGTAATCGTAATGCCGCGCTCTTTCTCCTGCTCCATCCAGTCGGTCGTCGATGCGCCGTCGTGGGTTTCGCCGAGCTTGTAATTCAGGCCCGTGTAGAACAGGATGCGCTCTGTCGTGGTGGTCTTACCGGCGTCAATG
>JAAYGH010000060.1 GCA_012727825.1 Trueperella sp. | reverse complement strand
GTATTCACACTTGGGGTGCCATACTTTCCCTTAACCCGAAAACTCCCCGGAAGGTCACCCATGAAGATCATTCTCGCCCCCGATTCGTTTAAAGAGTCCATGTCAGCGCGCGAAGCGTGCGCCGCGATGAGACACGGCATCTCCACGGTGTGGCCGGGAGCCGAGGTGGTGGAGCTGCCCGTCGCAGACGGCGGCGAGGGATTCGGAGACGTCCTCGTTGACGCCCTGGACGGATCCCTCATTCCCCTGACCGTGACGGGCCCGCTCGGTGAGCCCGTGGACGCCACGCTCGGCTGGATCGAGCAGGAGAAGACGGCCATCGTTGAGTCAGCGCAGGCGTGCGGACTCGACCTCGTCCCGAGCGACCAGCGCGATCCGCGCGCAACCACAACTGCGGGAGTCGGGGAACTCATCGCCGCGGCGCTGGACCGCGGCGCATCCACGATCATCCTTGGTCTTGGCGGCTCATCCACGAACGATCTTGGGGCGGGCATGCTCGAGCAGCTCGGCGTGAGATTCATCGACGACGACGGCGAGCGCGTGGCCATCGCAGGCGGGGGATCACTCGCAGAGGTGTCCTCGGTGGACGTCACTGAACTGGATCCTCGGCTCTCGCACGTGCGCGTGATCGGCGCGAGCGACGTCAACAATCCGCTGACCGGAGACAACGGCGCGAGCGCCATCTTTGGCCCGCAAAAGGGCGCCAGCGAGCAGGTCGTGGAGGAGCTCGATGGATATCTCGGCCAGGTCGGCCGGATGCTCGAGGATTCCCTTGGCCGCAAATTCATCGACGTCGAGGGCGCAGGAGCCGCGGGTGGGCTCGGCGCTGCGATCCTCGGCCCGCTCGGTGGCGAGCTCAAGTCTGGGATCGACATCGTCCTTGACGCGTGGGACTTCGACGCCCACGTCAATGGCGCGGATCTTGTATTCACCGGCGAGGGATCGATTGACGGCCAGACCGCCACTGGAAAGGCACCGTGGGGCGTGGCCGGACGATCCGGCGCGGTACCCGTCGTCGCGTTTGCCGGACGGCTCGGCGATGGCTACGAGGACCTCGACCGGTTCACCGCCGTCATCCCCGTCGTCGCGGGCGTGTGCGATCTTGGCGATGCGCTGACGCACGGGCCGCAGAACCTCGCCGCGGCCACAGCCCGAACCTGCGCGCTCATCGCACTCAACCTCTAGACGCACATAAAATGAGGGCCTCCCACTCGGGGAGGCCCTCATTTCGACCTGTGCGGTCAACGATTAGTCGAGGTCAACAAGACCCCTCTGCGCTGCCTTAGCGAGGCGACGCGGAATGCGCTTCTCAACGCCACCAACGCGAACTGGCTGAAGCTCCGTGAGCTCAGCCTTCCACTGGGAGCGGCGAGAGCGGGTGTTGCTACGAGACATTTTGCGCTTGGGAACTGCCATGTCCAACCGCTCCTTTCGGGACTCATGTGACCTGCTGGTCACCTGAAAATTCGGAGCACACGCTCCGAGCAGACAGTGTTCGAGTTTAGCCCACCACCCGGCAACAAATCCACATTCAACAGGGAGACTGTGCTGGGAAACACGTGTCCGGAGGTGGACGATCCGGAATCTCACCACCCTGCAATAATAGGGGCATGACTGAACTGCGCCTATCCACCCGCCGCGAGCTGCGCGCCGAACTCGACATTAAGCGGTCGCGGTTCATCGCGATCGCCCGTCGCGTCTCGAGTGTCGACGCAGCGCGCGCAGTCCTCGCCGATGCCCGCACTGAGTTTCCCGACGCTCGCCACCACTGTTCTGCCTTCGTCGTGTCCCAACCTGGCGCCCAGCCAACCGTGAATTCCTCCGACGACGGCGAACCCTCCGGTACTGCCGGACGCCCGATGCTCGATGTACTCACGGGGCACGATCTGACTGACATCTCGGTGGTCGTCGTACGGTATTTCGGTGGCACGCTCCTTGGAACGGGAGGGCTCGTGCGCGCGTATTCGGACTCTGTGCGGGCAGTGCTCTCCGACGCCAAACTCGTCCGCCAGGTCGTCTATCGCAAGCAGCGGGTATCTGTGGGGCACGCGCTCGCCGGCAAAGTCGAGGCCGAACTGCGCGGGCGCGGCTACGAGGTGATCGGCGTTGACTACGGCGCAACTGCAGTGGATATCGACGTCGCCGTCGCCGATCCGAGGGACTTCGCCGCGGACCTCGCTGAACTCAGCGCTGGTCAAGCACGCCCGCAGGACATCGGCACGGTCATCCATGAGGTGAGGCACGGAACGTTTCCCAGATGGTGAACCTGTTTGACCTGTGATTGCAAACTTGTACACTGGCTATTGTTGATATTTCAAATATTTCAACACCCAATAGTTCAGTACCCCATGCATCGCCACCTCGCGGAAAGGACGTCATCAACATGAACCTGACGACCGCCATGATGTGTTGCCGTATGTGTCTGCAAGGTGGCAGACCTTAGTTTTGTGCCCTCGTGCATGTGTGCCACCTCGGCCAGCTCGCCTGAAGAGCTCCCCAATTTTTGTATGTGGCTTTACCCTCCCCAAACTTTCTAAGGATCATTATGACTATTTACAGCAACGCAACTGACATCGTCGGCAACACTCCCCTTGTACGCATCAATCGCCTGGCCGGAGACAACGCGCACGTCATTGCCAAGCTCGAGTTTTACAACCCCGCCAATTCGGTGAAAGACCGTATCGGTGTGGCAATCATCGACGCCGCAGAAAAGTCCGGCGAGCTGAAGCCGGGTGGCACGATCGTCGAGGCGACGTCGGGCAATACCGGCATCGTACTGGCGTGGGTCGGCGCCGCTCGCGGTTACAAGGTCATCCTCACGATGCCCTCCTCCATGTCCAAGGAGCGTCGTGCTCTCCTTCGTGGTTTCGGCGCAACCCTCGAACTGACCGAGCCCGCGAAGGGAATGAAGGGCGCTCTCGACCGCGCTGAAGAAATCGCTACAGAAAATCCCGGATCAATCCTCGCCTCGCAGTTCGCCAACGAAGCTAACCCCGCAATTCACCGAGCCACTACGGGCCCCGAAATCTGGGAGGCCACGGATGGCAACATTGACGTATTTGTGTCCGGCATCGGTACCGGCGGTACGCTGACGGGCGCCGGTGCCTACCTGAAGGAACGTAACCCGGATCTTCACATCGTGGCCGTCGAGCCCGCGGAATCGCCGCTTCTGTCCGGTGGCAAGGCAGGTCCGCACGGCATCCAAGGCATCGGCGCGAACTTTGTGCCCAAGGTACTGGACACCGATCTGTACGACGAGGTCGTCACAGTTGCGAGCCCCGACGCGCTCGACTTTGCGCGGCGCTCCGCTCACGAAGAGGGCCTTCTCGTCGGAATCTCATCCGGCGCAGCCCTCAAAGCAGCCGCGGAGGTTGCCGCCCGCGAGGAGTTCGCAGGCAAGAACATCGTGGTCATCATTCCGGACTTTGGCGAGCGATACCTATCGACGCCGCTGTTCGACGGCCTTCTCGACTAAGGACACCAATGAATCAGCACGGTCTCGTTCAGAAAATGCGGGAGGATTTGCAGGCGGCGCTCGACAACGACCCCGCTGCCCGGAGCCAGCTCGAAGTTCTCCTGAGCTACCCAGGCGTTCACGCAGTGTGGGCGTACAGGGTTGCACACGCCATGTGGAACAAAGATGAGCGGCTCAAGCTTCCCGCCCGTTTGCTGTCTCAGGCTGTGCGCGGACTGACCGGCGTGGAAATCCATCCCGGTGCGCAACTGGGCCGCAGGCTCTTCATTGATCACGGCATGGGTGTCGTCATTGGCGAAACCGCTGAGGTGGGCGAAGATGTGGTCATTTTCCACGGCACCACACTCGGCGGCACGTCCATGGATCCGGGCAAGCGCCATCCCACAGTCGGTGACCGTGTGACCATCGGGTCGGGAGCGAAGGTTCTTGGTCCGATCACGATTGGTGACGACGTCGGGATCGGGGCCAACGCCGTCGTCGTCAAGGACGTTCCTTCCAACAATGTGGCAGTGGGCATCCCCGCCAAAAACAACGAAAAGAAAACTAAGACGGAACCGCTTATTGACCCCGCGATTTACATATAGATCTCACTCCATGTAGATCGATCCGAGTCACACAGCAAAAGGGAGAGCTACCACGTGGTAGCTCTCCCTTTTTGTGCCGCGATGGCTCATCTGCGATGACCTCGCAGGGCGCCTCACGCTGAGAACTCGCGCTGCCCATCCTCGTAAGCGCTCATCATGTCGATACGTGACTGGTGGCGTGAGCCAAGGTCATATCCCGTCGAAACGAAGATGTCCACGAACGCCGTAGCCTCCTCGATCGAATGCTGTCGCGCGCCGAGAGCCATGACGTTAGCGTTGTTGTGCTCGCGAGCCAGTTCAGCTGTGGATTCGTTCCACACGAGCGCTGCGCGCACGCCCTTCACCAAATTGGCTGCCATCTGCTCTCCGTTGCCAGAGCCACCGATGACGATGCCGAGCGAGCCTTCGTCGTCGACGACGGCCTGGCCTGCTGAAAAGCAGACGGGCGGGTATGCATCGAGGGCGTCATACTCCTTGTAGCCGTGGTCCACCACATCGTGGCCAGCTTGGCGAAGGTGCTCGATTAGATGTTCTCTCAATTCAAAACCCGCATGATCCGCGGCAATATGTATACGCATACTGCGATTATAGAAGAACGGCCCGGGTCGCGGAGGTGTTCGCGACAAGCGTCATGAAAGTTATGGGTTCGTCTGACTCACCTCTAGACTGGCGATATGACGAATGACAACACAACTCGTGACATTATCGATGGGATAGACGACGCCGTCCGCCCCCAAGACGACCTGTTCCGCCATGTGAATGGTCAGTGGCTTGACGAGGCCGAGATCCCCGCCGATCAGTCTTCCACCGGTGGCTTCATGGATCTTCACCTCCAATCCGAGCGCGACGTGCTCGACATTCTCGAAGAGGTCGCTGCGAAAGTGTCTGAGGATCCGGAGAAGTTTGCCGGGACCGAAGAGCAGAAGATTGCCCATCTTTACCACTCGTTCATGGACGACAACCGTGTAAATGGCCTCGGCAACGCTCCCCTAGTCGACGATTTCGACCTCATTAAAGAGGCGCATGATAAAGACAATCTAGAGATCGTGGTTGGGCAGCTGTACTCAACGGGCGTACCAATGCCGTTCGGCCTCAGCGTGGATGCGGATCGCAACAACCCGAACGAATACATCACCTGGCTCTACCAGTCAGGGCTTGGACTGCCAGACGAGGCGTACTACCGCGATGACGCCTACGCCGAATACCGCGAGAAGTACCGCGAGTTCATTCCCACCCTGTATTCCTTAGCAACCGGCGAGGACGACCGGGTGGCCAAAGAAGCAGCCGAGCAGATCATGGATTTCGAAACCAAGCTCGCCGCACACCACATGAACGTCGTGGACTCACGCAACGCAGACAAGACGAACAACCAGATGACGTGGGACGAACTGAAGGCTAAGGCTCCCGGCTTTGATTGGGACGCCGCCTTCGATGCCATGGATCTGTGGCCAAGCAACGCTCCCACATTCCTGGTGATGACCCCAGATGCGCTCGAAGGATTTGGAAACGAGTGGCAAGCAGCAGATCTGGAGCAGCTCAAGAACTACCTGCGCTGGAAGATCATTCTTGCCCGCGCGCCATACCTGAGCGACGACATCGTGCAGGCGCACTTTAATTTCTACGGCAAGGTGCTGTCGGGCACCGAGCAAATCCGCGATCGTTGGAAGCGTGGCGTTAATCTTGTGAATTCGGTACTCGGCGAGTCCGTGGGCAAGATCTACGTGGAGCGTCACTTCCCACCGGATCACAAGGCGAAGATGATGCAACTCGTCGACGATCTCATCGCGGCTTATG
This sequence comes from Trueperella sp., assembly GCA_012727825.1. Taxonomy (GTDB): domain Bacteria; phylum Actinomycetota; class Actinomycetes; order Actinomycetales; family Actinomycetaceae; genus Trueperella. The sequence goes on along the minus strand of JAAYGH010000060.1, from coordinate 5,958 downwards.
ACGACTCTATTCGCAACCTCGACTGGATGACGGATGAGACGAAGGAAAAGGCGCTCGGCAAGCTCGGTACGACGGTCACGAAGATCGGTTATCCGGACAAGTGGCGCGACTACTCGAAGCTCATCATGACCGAGGCACTCGTAACGAACATCCGTTCCGCCGAGCGCTTCGAACATGATCGCCAAATTAATAAGCTCGGCACCGACGTGGACCGCACAGAGTGGTACATGAACCCACAAACGGTCAATGCTTACTACAACCCAGTGGCCAACGAGATCGCGTTCCCGGCAGCTATCTTGCAGCCACCATTTTTCGACGCCAACGCCGATGCCGCCTACAACTACGGCGGAATCGGTGCCGTGATCGGGCACGAGATCGGGCACGCTTTCGACGATCAGGGTTCAAAGTACGACGGCGATGGTCGGCTCAATAACTGGTGGACCGACGAGGACCGTACCGAATTCGAAAAGCGCACAAAATCGCTTGTTGGTCAGTACGAGCAGTACACCCCGGCTCAGCTCGGCGAATCCGAGCACCACGTGAACGGCGAGTTCACCCTCGGGGAGAACATTGGCGATCTTGGTGGCCTGTCGATTGCTCTCAAGGCTTACGACATCGCGATGAAGCGCGAAGGTCACGCCGACGCACACGGTGCTCCCGAGATCGAGGGGTACACGGGCACTCAGCGCGTGTTCCTCAATTGGGCTCGAATCTGGAAGACAAAGCGCCGCGACGAGCTCGTCATCCAGTACCTTGCAATCGATCCGCACTCCCCCGCAGAGTTCCGCTGCAACGGCGTGTTGAAGAACGTGGATGCCTTCACGGAGGCGTTCGACGTGACAGAGGGCGATGAGCTGTGGCTCGCGCCGGAGGAACGCGTTCGCATCTGGTAAAAAGCTGATGTTCTAACGGGGTCGGATTTTTCCGACCCCGTTAGCATTTTATTCATGATCGTCGTGTACTCTGACGTTCTCGGAATTTGAATATTGGAGGGAGTCCCAGTGGCTACTGGTCTCATTGCTCTTCTTGACGACATTGCGGCGCTTGCGCGCGTCACTGCTGCTTCGCTTGACGATATTGCTGCCGGTGCCGCTAAGGCAGGGTCGAAAGCGGTCGGTGTCGTCATTGACGACACGGCCGTGACTCCCCAGTACGTCGATGGCCTCAAGCCCTCCCGCGAGCTTCCGATCATCAAGCGTATTTTCTTCGGATCGCTACGGAACAAGCTCCTCTTTATCGTGCCGGTGGCACTTGTGCTGTCTGAATTTATTCCCTGGTTGCTTACACCGTTGCTCATGCTCGGCGGCACGTATCTGGCCTACGAGGGCGCCCACAAGATCATTGAAAAGGTACGCCGCGGAAAGGACACAAAGTCGGACGCCCCTGCCGCTGTCAAGGGTAAGGAAGCCGAAGACAAGATCGTTAAGGAAGCCACCACCACTGACTTCATCCTCTCCGCCGAGATCATGGTCATCTCGCTTAACGAGGTCACCGACGAGGTGTTTTGGATGCGCGCGATTATCCTCATCGTCGTCGCAATTGGGATCACGGCGCTGGTCTATGGCACGGTCGCACTCCTCGTCAAGATGGACGACGCCGGTGTCTGGCTCGCAAAGCGCGAGAACACGGTGGTTCAAAAATTTGGCCGCGGCCTCTTTGCCGCCATGCCGAAGGTCATGAGCGCTATCACCGCAATCGGTACTGTCGCCATGCTCTGGGTGGGCGGTCACATTGTGCTTGTTGGACTCGAAGAAATCCTCTGGTCCGCACCCTACGATCTCGGCCATACCATCACCACCGCGATCGCCGGTACCGGCGGTGGCTTCTTTGTGTGGCTGCTCGACACCATGTATGCCATGGCCTTCGGTCTGATCTGGGGTGCCATTGTGGTTGGCATTATCGCGCTTCTGCCAGTCAACCGCGGCCAAGACGAGGACACCAAGTTTGAGACCGACGACGACGGCACCGTGCACATCCGCAAGCGCTCGGACGCCACCACACCCCCGCACCCTCACCCGTAAACAGTGGGCCTACCTCAGCACTCTGTGCTTGGGGTAGGCCCACTAGGGCGTGTACGCGAATCTAACCTTCTGCCTGGAAAGGCATACTGATCGCCACGAGTTTTGCTAGTTGAAAATCGGACCGACGTCGCGGGACCGTTTAAGCTCGAAAAAGCCCTTGGTCTGCGCAAGTGCAACTGTGCCGTCCCACGCTTTTACGGCGTCCGCGCCCTGCGGCGCGGGCGACATGACAGGCCCGAAGAACGCGACACCCGCGACCTCGATGATCGGAACGCCGACGTCGTCGCCGACGAGGTCCAAGCCGGCCTGCGTGGAGGCACGAACGGCGTCGTCGAACTCCCCAGCCTTGGCACGCTCGAGAAGCTCAGCGTCCAAACCGACGGCGCTCAGGGCAGCGAGAATCGTCTCGTCGGTTTGTGGCTGCTCGTCATTGTGGATACGGGTTCCGAGCTCTGTGTAGAACTCGCCAACCCTGTCGGGTGAGGTTTTGGATACGGCCATGCTGATGCGGCCAAAGTTGCGGCTGTCCTCAATATGTTTGCGGTAATCCTCTGGAAGGTCACGGTCTTTATTGAGCTCGAACAAGGAGAACGGGCGCCATGTCACGTCCAGATCTCGCTGCTCCGACACATCGACGAGCCAACGAGACGTAATCCATGTCCACGGACATGAGACATCAAACCAAAAATTCACTTTTTCTTTCATACTCCCATTCTCGCCGATTAAACATCCACGTGGCTACGGGGGCCACTACGCCAGTCGCGAAGATCCCGCACCGGATAGGTTCGGACCTGCCTCGTTGCTCGAAGGTGGCAGTGATCGATTGAGCAGAACAGTGATCTCGCACAATCTCAACGTGTGCAGGAGCGATTGCTCTGGCGCCGGCGTAAACTTTGGCGGGTACACGTGGCAACACGCGAATTCACGTACCGGAAGGACACCATGCCAGGGCAAAACCTGACGCGCGCCGAAGCTGCCGAGCGCGCACACCTCATCGCAACACAAAACTATCGAGTGGAACTTGATGTGACCGGCACGCAGACGTTCCGGTCACAAACCACCGTCGCGTTTACTGCCCAGCCAGGCTCGAGCACGTTCATCGATCTGATCGCCGATTCCGTCGAGAAAATCGTTCTCAACGGCGAGGAGCTGCCGAGGGACGCCTTCGCCGACTCCCGGATATCCCTCCCGAATCTTCAGGAGAACAACGAACTCTACGTCGATGCCACCTGCCCTTTTTCGCGTACCGGTGAGGGGCTGCATCGCACGATTGATCCGGCGGACGGCGAGGTTTACCTCTACTCGCAATTCGAGGTGCCCGATGCGCGCCGCGTATATGCCGTGTTCGAGCAACCTGACCTCAAAGCCCAGTTCACGTTCGTCGTCGACGCCCCGGATAATTGGAACGTCTTCTCAGTCTCCCCCACGCCCGCTCCCTCACCCCTTCGCGAGGGCGTCGCACGCTGGGAGTTCACCCCAACTGAGCGCATCTCGTCGTACCTGACCTGCGTTGTCGCTGGCCCGTACCGCGGGGTGACTGGGACGTACACGTCCGCCGACGGCCGCGAGATCCCCATGGGCGTATACGCCCGTGCGTCGCTCGAGGAGCATCTCGACGGTCAGGAGATCATCGATATCACCATCGCTGGCATGGAGGTCTTCGAAACGGAATTCGACGTGCCCTACCCGTTCCGGAAGTACGACCAGATCTTTGTGCCGGAATTTAATGCTGGCGCAATGGAACATCCGGGCTGCGTGACTATTCTCGACGACTACGTTTTTCGTTCCCGCCCCACCGAGGCCCTCGTCGAGCGCCGTGCCATCACCGTCCTCCACGAACTCGCGCACATGTGGTTTGGCGACCTCGTCACGATGACGTGGTGGGACGATCTGTGGCTCAACGAATCGTTTGCCGAGTTCATGAGTCACGTGGCAACCGCCAAGGCCACCCGATGGACCGACGCGTGGGTCACGTTCAATGCCTCTGAAAAAGTGTGGGCACAGATGCAGGATCAACTCCCGTCCACCCACCCAATCGCGGCCGACATCGACGATCTCGAGGCCGTCATGGTCAACTTCGACGGCATCACCTATGGCAAGGGCGCGGCCGTGTTCCAACAGCTCGTCGCCTACGTGGGCTACTCGGAGTTCATGAGTGGGGTCTCCGCATATCTCAAGAAGAAGGCTTGGGCTAATGCGACCCTCAACGACCTGCTCGTCGAGCTTGAACGAGCCTCTGGGCGTGACCTCACGGCGTGGTCCAAGCTCTGGCTCGAGGAGGCGGGGATCAACACCCTTCGTCCGCAATTTCAGGTCGACGACGACGGAATGATTCGCGACTTTGTGGTGCAGCAATCGTGTGATCAGCATGCGTCCCTGCGCCCTCACCGGCTTGGCATCGGCGGTTATTCGATGGTGAACGGCTCATTTGACCGCGTCTTCTATGAGGAAGTCGATATCGACGGCGAAGAGACGCCGATTGCGGAGCTCGAGGGGGTCGTTCGACCCGATCTTATTCTCCTCAATGACGGTGATCTCGCATACGCGAAGGTGCGGCTCGATCCGGAGTCGGCGGCAGCGGCTCGGGAGAATATCAACGCGTTTACTGATCGCTTGCCACGAGCTCTCGTGCTCGCAAACCTGTGGGATATGTGCCGCGACGCCGAACTATCGGCAACGGACTACGTCTCCCTTGCGCTGTCGGCATTGCAGACAGAGGATCATGGCACTGTGCTACGTTACCTGCTCGCTCAGCTCGACACTGCAACCAACCTCTACTCGGCCCCGGTTTCGCGCGATGCGCTCAAAGATCGAGTCGCCGTGGCTCTGTTTGAGATTCTCGAGGAGACCAAATCCGGTTCCGATCGCCAACTCCAAATCGCGATGGCAGCTGTGAGCCAGGCACGGGAAGAACAGCTTGATCGCATTGCTGGATGGCTCGATGGCACGGAGGTTCCTGAGGGGCTCTCCGTGGATCCAAACTTCCGCTGGATCGTGCTGCGACGCCTAGCAGCCGCTGGCCGTGTCAACGAAGCCGCGCTCCAGACCGAGCTCACCGAGCGTGATAACACGGCGTCGGGTGCCGCCGGCGCGGCGCGCGCCCGGGCGGCACTATCTGATGCTGGTGCCAAGGAGCGCGCATGGGACGACATCACTGGAGGAAAGGTCTCGAACACCGTCCAGCGTTTCCTTGCGCTCGGATTTACCGAGAGTCAGGCACCGTTCCTCGTGCCGTACGTGGAGCGATACTTCGGCGAACTCGTTAACCAGTGGGAAAACCGCACACTAGAGTTTTCGCAAAACTTCGCCATTTACGCCTATCCTTTGCCACTCGTTGGGTTGGATATCGGCGTGGACCTCATTGCACGCACGAAGCAGTGGCTCGATGATAACGCGGATGCCGCGCCCGCTCTGCGCCGCATGGTCACGGAGGCTCATTCGCGTGCTGAGCGCGCTGCGAAAGCTCAGGAGCGAGACGCGCAGGCGTAAACGTACCCTCGCAGGCGACCGAGGAAGATTATCCACGGGGTGGGGAACGCACATGCTTTCCCCACCCGGTGCTTCATGCACGGCTTCAATTATTGAAGTTTCCTAAGATGACGACATGTGCGATATCACGAGGCCTGACTGGGCCAACTCATCCGACCTGTTACGCGATTATTACGACAACGAGTGGGGCGCCATCGTTTCTGACACCCCCGGTATTTACGAGCGCATCGTGCTCGAAGGCTTCCAATCGGGACTCTCCTGGGAAATAGTCCTCAAGAAACGTCCAGCCTTTCGCGAGGCCTTCGACGGCTTCGACCCGGCAAAGATTGCCTCGTACACCGACGACGACGTGGCGCGCCTCCTCGACAACCCCGAGATCATTCGCAATGAGAAAAAGATCCGAGCAGCGATCACGAATGCCAAGGCTACCGTCGCACTCGAGAGTGCG
>JAAYGH010000059.1 GCA_012727825.1 Trueperella sp. | reverse complement strand
GTTTAGATAAATAGTTGTCCACCGCACTCCACATGTGCATTGATCCCACAAACGACGCCGATCACTCGGCGTCGTTGTCATGTGTCGTGGCACCGTGGAGTTATGAAAAAACTAAGTCTTGCGATTGCGTGTGGCGCATTGGCAACTGCCGGTCTTGTGGCTACTGCCCTACCGTCAGAAAGCGAACCTGCCGTGGCTCCCCATCAGGATATGCACGTCAGCATCTCCACATCCGTGGGTCAAAGTCATGCCTCGATCGACTACGACTGGCCTTCGGGTGAGGAGGTTCCTGTCCTGCGCAAATTTGCTATCGGACCAGCCAATTGGACAGTCGGACATCGGGGTGTTGACCTGGCGTTGGCAGCAGGTCATCCCGTGCGAGCCTCGGCGGATGGAACGACCATCTATGCGGGCAGGCTCAACGATCGAGAGCTGGTCTCGATCGAGCACGCCGACGGCATTCGAACCACCTACGAGCCGATTATTCCGACCGTTAGGCGTGGACAGAGCGTTGTTCGTGGCGAGATTATTGGTCACGTTGACGGCACCCATTGCGCTCCATTTTCGTGCTTGCACTGGGGCGCCAAGCGCGGGTCCGATGGCTATCTGGATCCGCTGTCACTACTGGTCACAGCACCGATCCGGCTGTACGAATAGTGCGACGATCGCGAGCGCGCTTCGTCTTTTCTCCGTCCCGGTGGAGGCGAACGTTGCGCGGCGTGCTAAGCCCGCGGATGTGCTTGGCCAAAGGCCGCCCGCAGGCGTTCGGCGCTCACGTGCGTGTAGCGCTGGGTTGTTCCAAGGGATGAATGCCCCAGAACCTCCTGAACGCTTCTCAGATCTGATCCTCCGTTCAAGAGGTGGGTGGCAGCCGAGTGGCGCAGGGCGTGCGGCCCGACGCGCGGCACGCCTGCAAGGGCGGTCAGACGATCGAGCACTGTGCGAACCATGCGCGGGTCAATACGTTTGCCGGCTTCACCAAGGAACACGGCATCCTTATCGTGTTTGACGACGTCTTGGCGAACGGTCAACCACTGCATCATGGCTTCACGGGCGGGCCGGCCATAGGGCACGATGCGTTCTTTGTTTCCCTTTCCGAGCACTCGGAGCGTGGAATCGGGGCGAAGGCTTGCGGTGTTGAGGCCGACGAGCTCGCTCACACGAATACCTGATGCGTAGAGCATCTCAAGCATCGCCCAGTCTCGCACGGCCATGCCACCCTCGTCTTGTGCTCGCTGTTCCGCGGTATCAAGGAGTTTTTTTGCCTGCGCTTCAGTGAGGATCTGTGGAAGTTCGTTATCGGCGCGAGGTGATTTGAGTCGCCGTCCGGCATCAATTTTGGTGTACTCATTCTTGTAGAGCCACGCGGAAAAACTCCGAATCGCTGCCGAATGGCGAGCCATGGAAGCTCGTGAGTGCCCGTGATGCGAGGCCAGCCACGAACGCAGGTCAGCCAACTCGAGGTATTCGAGTGAACCTGCAACGTCATCCGAGTGCTGTTCAAGAAAATCCACGAGCGAACGGGCTTCGTTGACGTAGGCGGTGACGGTGTGCTCGGACAGTCCTCGACGCACGGCGAGCTCGTGCTCGTAGTCTGCGAGGATGCGGTCGATGCTCATGTGCCTATTCTAGTGCGAACCCACCGCCCTGATCGTTCCTCGACCCGTCCAGCCAAGACCAGGCGCCCTAAAGCCGTCAGCGTTTCCGTCACGGACAGTCCAGCCACGGACGCGATTGATGGCAGATCGGCAGCCGTGCGAATCGGAACGGCATCGAGAGTGCGCGCCGTTCGCTGGTCGAAGTCATCGACGGCACCATACGAGAAGAAGTCGGGCTCAATCGATTCTTGAACATGAAGAGGGCCAATCAACTCGCGCAGATGCTCCACACTGGCGATCGCGGTGGCTCCGTTGCGGAGTAGATCGATGCACCCGCGTGAGTGAACGGAGTCGATTGGCCCCGGCACAGCCCCCACGTCGCGTCCGATTTTCATCGCGTGGCGCGCTGTTGACAGTGCACCGGAGCGCGACGGCGCCTCGACCACGAGGGTCGCCCGGCCGAGCGCGGCGATAAGACGGTTTCTGGCGAGGAATCGGAATCGCTGCGGTGCTGCACCAAGTGGAGATTCCGAAATGACAGCCCCACCGCCGTCAAGTACCTGCCGGAACAGGTTCTCATGCGCACGTGGATATACCCGATCGGCGCCGCCCGCACTTACAATGATCGTTGGTTTCTGCGCGAGGATCGCGCCGCTGTGTGCGGCGGCGTCAATTCCGAAGGCACCGCCCGAAACAATGGTCGCCATCTCAGAAACCTCGCACGCAAAGTCTCGTGCGATCCGAATACCAGCTGCCGACGCGGCCCGGGATCCGACGATCGATACCGATGGGCGAGCCGTCAGTGCACCCGCATCACCTTTGACCCACAGCACGGGTGGTGTCTCCGGCCCGAGGTCGTTAAGGTGCTCGGGCCACGCGGCGTCGCCCGGAATCAACACTCTCATGCCGAGCGCACTCAGGGCATTCATGTTGAACGAATCATTGCGATCTAATCGGTGGCGCCAACGCTGGGCCGCCCTGTGCTCATCCTGGTTCAGACCAGCGCCCGTTCGCACTGCATCGAGTGCCGGACCAGCTCCCAACCGCTCGATCAGCAAATGAGCCACCACGTCGCCACCTTCGGCGATGCGCGACCATTCGATTCGAGCTAGACGTTCATTCATTCGTCTCTCCCTCCTCGCAGTGCGTAGGCAAGTGTTAGATCATCGTCCGATGGCGCGTCGTGGCCCGCGAGATCTGCAACTGACCACGCGAGTCTCATCACCCGGTCGAACCCGCGGAGGGTGAGATCACCGCGAGAAATCGCATTTTCAAACACTTCTCTGGACGCGCTGGACAACAGGGTGTGCTCGCGAAGCCACGCACCTGGCACCGCTGCATTGTGATCGGCATCTGTGCCGCTCAGTCGGTGGATTTGGCGCTCGCGCGCTTGACTCACACGCTGGTGCACCTCGGCGCTCGAGGTGGTTGATCCACGTCGCAAATCTGCTTTCGAAGGGCGTCGCAGCACGGACTGGATATCGATGCGGTCTCGCACCGGCCCACCAAGGGACGCCTGATAGAGACGGTTATCGCGCGAGGTACACGTGCACCTGGAGGGCGCATCCAAAATATTGCCGCATCTGCACGGATTAGCAGCAGCGACCAGCTGGAAGCGGGCCGGGAATCGAATGCTCGCCTTTGCCCGCGCAATATCGATATATCCAGTTTCCATTGGTTGACGCAAGGATTGAATCACCCGCGGAGCAAACTCGGGGAATTCATCACAAAACAGCACTCCTCGATGGGCGAGGGTGATCGCTCCGGGCCGTGGAATACCCGTGCCTCCACCGACCATCGCAGCTGGAGATGCCGTGTGATGCGGTGCCGACAACGGTGGACGGGAGGGAAGCGAGGAGAACCGCTCCCCGACGAGAGAGGAAATCGCCGCCACTTCCAGAGCTGCACCTCGCCCAAGATCTGGCAAAATTCCTGGCAAACGCTGAGCCAGCATGGACTTGCCAATGCCTGGTGAGCCAACCATGAGCACGTGGTGCCCGCCTGCGGCCGCGATCTCAAGTGCCGCAATTGCTTCCTCTTGCCCGTAGACGTCGGCAAGATCAGCAGCCTCGCTAACTGAGTCCGCATAAGAACTCCGAGGCTCCTCCGCGGGCATCGTAAACGAACTCTCTGCCCCGCACATCATTGCCACCTCGCCAAGGTGGCGCACGGGAGTGACGGTCACTTCATCAACCAGCTCGGCTTCAGCTTCATTAGCATGCGGCACGATAGCGTTATAAATCCCCTGATCGTGCGCTGCCACGAGAGCCGGCAAGATGCCTCGCACTGCACGCACGGACCCGTCGAGTCCGAGCTCCCCCATAACGGCGACATCTCCAGGTAGGCGAAACCCCATCGATCCTAGAATTGCCACAGCGATAGCCAGATCGAATCCCGTCCCTGATTTCAACACATCAGCTGGCGACAGATTCACTGTTAGCCTTCGATTCGGCCACGGCATCGATATGGCGTGGAATCCTGCCCGGAGACGTTCCCTCGCCTCGTTAACCGCGGCATCTGGCAGGCCCACGATGGTGAAACTCGGTAATCCATTGAGCTGCACTGCCTCGACGACGATAGGCACGGCAGAGAGCCCGAGCAAGCTGAGCGTGTGCGCCCTGCCAACAGTTCCCGCGACGGCACTTTTTAACGTGCTCATGCAGCCACATCCTTCACGTGACTGATCGAATGTAAACCGGTGTTATCGACGTCCACGGCAATCACGTCCACCGTAATCGTTGCTGCAAAACTTCCGCGTTGTACGAGCCAGCTGAGCAACAACCCACGAAGTCTCTGGATCTTCGCGTACGTCACCGCCTCTTCGGGTGAACCGGCGAAATGGGTTCTTCGGGTTTTCACCTCGACAGCCACAATTGAGTGACGCGAAGGATCAAATCCGACGATGTCGAGTTCCCCGCCTCGCGTTCGCCAATTTCTTTCGAGGATGGCCCAGCCTGCGTGTTGAAGGTGGGTGACTGCGACGGTTTCGCCCCACGCGCCGAGTTCATTCTTGGTCATCTGTGTCATGTGTGTCATATAGAGATTTCACCAAAACCGATGCCACGCTCGAAAAGTTATCCTCCTGATCTCTTCAGAATCTGACATCTCATCCGCTGTGGAGAAAGTTTCGATCTCCGCCTAGGGCCCCAACGAATGAATACCCAGCTCAGGGTGACTGGTAAGATTGGCACGATCGGCATAACAGTGCGAGGGGGTGAGGCGAGTGAGCAGCGACAGTTCTCGCTATCGATCTTGTATCACCTCGCCCATTTCGCATGACGATCCGGCTCTACGCTAAATCGTGATGAGTTTCCCGTGCGCGAGGACTCCAACCCATCTGGATGCGAAATATAGATAATGGCCGCATCCTCGTTCTCAAAGGACACTGGTATGAACGCCACTTCAGACACGGCTCTTCGCAATCATGAGCTTTTCGAGATCGTGCCCCCGCTCATCACGACAGCCGATCTGACGACACTCGCTGATGCGTTAGCACCGGCGACACCCGAGCAGATCACGTCACTCCTCAAACGGTTGTCGGTCGAGCAACAGGCAATCGTGTATCGGCTGTTGTCGAAAGACCGGGCAATCGAGGTATTTGAGTTGCTCTCCCCAGCCATGCAGAGCGACCTCATTCGCGGATTGCAGGATGCTGAGGTCACTGCGATCTTCGCAAATCTCGATCCGGATGATCGAGTATGGCTACTCGATGAGCTCCCCGCAGCACTGGCCTCTCGACTCTTGCAAGGTCTCACACTGAAGGAGCGCCACCTCACTGCCGAAATGCTCGGTTACCCCAAGGGTTCAGTCGGCCGACGTATGACTCCGGAATATGTCACGGCGAAAGCAGATTCCACCGTATCGGACGCCCTGGCGCGTGTGCGAGCGCGAATTGACGAAGCGGAAACGATTTATACGTTGCCTGTCCTCGACGATTCCCGCCGTGTTGTCGGGATCATTAGCCTGCGCGACCTCCTACGGGCAGAGCCAGAGTCGCAGGTGTCTGATGTCATGCAGGATCCAGACATGGTCATTGCATATAGGTCTGCCGAAGCAGCCGCACGAATGTGTGCAAATCTCGGACATCTTGCGCTCCCCATCGTCGACAAAGAGTCAAGACTTGTTGGCGTGCTCACCATCGACGATGCGGCGAAGATTCTTCAGCACGAGGAAACTGAGGATGCCGCACGCCAGGGCGGTGTTGAACCACTGCGCCGTTCATACTTCGCGACACCACTGCGCAGGCTAGTGAGCACCCGAGTTGTCTGGCTTCTCGTCCTCGCCATTGGTGCGACACTCACCGTGCAAGTGCTGTCCATTTTTGAGGCAACCCTCGCGCAGGTCACAGTGTTGGCACTGTTCGTCCCGTTACTGATCGGCACAGGGGGTAACACAGGAAATCAGGCGGCGACCACGATCACTCGCGCTCTCGCCCTCGGCGATGTCCTACCGCGAGACGTGTGGAAAGTGCTCCTTCGGGAGTTAGTCGTCGGCGCGGGCCTCGGCACTCTGCTAGGCCTCATCGGCGGAGTGGTCACGGCTCTGGTCTACGAACCACACATCGGGTTGATCATTGGGATAACGCTTTTTGCAGTGTGTTCAATGGCTGCGACCGTTGGCGGCATCATGCCGATCGTGGCACACGCGCTCCGGGTAGACCCTGCCGTATTTTCCAACCCATTCATCACGACCTTCGTCGATGCGGCCGGACTCATCATCTACTTCCTCGTCGCACAGGCCGTCCTCGGCATTTGACGTAGAGAAGAATACCTCTGGAAAGGTCGCACTCCCCACGCAGCCAGTGATCACCGTGAGTGAGGCTCAATCAAGATTGAGCTCGCGCGAAATATCAGGCTTGTTGAGCTCTTCTACGTTAACGTCCTTGAACGTCACGATGCGCGCTCCTCGAATGAAGCGGGACGCCCGGAAAATATCCCACACCCACGCATCGGTGATCGTCACTTCAAAAAAGACGTCACCGGCCGCTGAAGCGCGAACTTTCACATCGACGTCGTTAGCCAGATAGAACCGTCGCTCGGTCTCCACGACGAAACGAAACAGGCTCGCAACATCGCGATATTCGCGGTACAGCGCCAGTTCAGCATTCGTTTCGTAGTCTTCTAGTTCGCTCACGTGAGCCCCTGTTCTATCCCCGGTAACTTCCACGACGTGCGGTGCTGCGCACTTACTCCCAAGGTTGTCAGCCCCTCGATGTGGCGAGCCGAGGAGTAACCCTTGTTTCGTTCCCAATCGTAACCCGGATAGTCCTTCGCGAGCTCGATCATCAGCTCGTCGCGTGCGACCTTCGCCAAGACCGAGGCGGCGGCGACGACAGCGCATCTGGCGTCACCCTTAACCTCAGTTCTCACGGGGTACGGCGGGAGTTGGGGGCCGAGGGGAAGCCCGTCGGTCGTCCACCAATCGTGCACGCCGTCGAGCAACACACCACCAATTTTGTATCCCTCAAGTTGCGCGAGTGCGTTCGCAGCCGCAATCCGTAGCGCGCCGATCACACCCCACTCATTGACAGCCTCCGGTCCTGCGTGCCCGACGGCGGCGGCATCCACCCACTCACACACGCCGGCCACGGCCTTCATGCGTGCGAGGGGGCTCATCAGTTTTGAATCGCGAAGACCAACCGGGAACTCGTCCGTCGTCGTCACTGATACAAGGGCAATGCCAACGGACGCCGGGCCGGCCAGCGCTCCTCTACCTACTTCGTCAACACCGGCTAGGTAGACGAGTCCATCGCATTGAGCATCGAGCAAAGCGAGGAGCTCGCGTTCTAGTACCCGGTCTGGTGCGATCATGATGTTCGTTCGAAACCGCCCGACTAACGCTCTGGGACGGGGACGTTCTCAAACACGTGAGTGGCCGATGGAATCGTGCCGAAACGATCTAGCGGGTAAACCGTTAGCCACGCCCGGCCCTCGATACTCGACATCGGCACGAAGCCAAATCCCGAAGCTTGCTGGTGGAAGCGAGCATCCTTCGATCGGTTGCGATTGTCTCCGAGAACCCACACGTGACCTTCGGGAACGATCACGTCGAATGTCGTATTCGACGCCGCGACGCCCGGCTTGACATAGGTTTCCCGAATCGCCTCCCCATTAACGGTGATCAGGCCCTCGTCGTTACAGCACGTCACTTGGTCGCCAGGCATACCGATGATGCGCTTCACGAGGTGGTCACCCACATTTTGAGGCACGAGGCCGATCGCTTCGCCCATGTCAATGAGGATCTGCTGCCAGCCAGGAACATCTGGCTCAGGGATATCGTCGAGCCAGTTACCGGGATCGACAAACACGACGAGGTCTCCGCGGGCCAGATCGTCCTCATCATCGGCAAGTTTGTTAACCAAAATGCGATCGCCGGGAATGAGCGTGTCTTCCATCGATTCGGACGGTATCGCAAACGCTTGGGCAAAGAACGTCTTGGTGATGACGGAAATGAGGAGGGCAACGGCAATGATCGTCACGAACTCAAGCGCAAACGAACTGAGCCTCGAGGATTTTGACGGGTAGCCCTCGCTGTCGACTTTCTGGTGCCGGGCCACATACTCATCGTCAGCACTCGACCCGTGCGAAGCACCAGGTGGGTAAGACGGTGGCATATTCTGATCGTGTTCGTGCCCGTCCATCGCACCTCCCTTTCCGCAACTAGCCTTTCCGCAACTAGAAACTCTAGCCTATGGCAGGTCCAGACACAGAACGCCAAGATCTCATGTGTGTCACATTTTCACCCTGTAACTCAGTCATAGAAATCGTGGCATTCTGGCATAAAAGAAGCGCCCCGGAGGGCGCTTCTCGTTAAAGACTTTAGTCTTCGCGCTTCTCGCGAATCTTCGCGGCCTTGCCGTGACGATCACGCAGGTAGTAGAGCTTGGCGCGACGAACGCGGCCACGGCTCACGATTTCGATGGAGTCAACGTTCGGCGAGTGCAACGGGAACGTACGCTCCACGCCAACACCAAACGATGCTTTACGCACGGTGAACGATGCGTTGATGCCCTGACCGCCCTTGCGGTCGAGCACGACGCCCTGGAAAACCTGGATACGGCTGCGGTTACCTTCAACAACGTTCACGTTGACCTTGACCGTGTCTCCGGCGCGGAAGTCGGGGCGCTCCACGAGGGACGCTTGATTGACCTTGTCGAGAATATTCATATCTCATCTCATCTCACCCTGCGCGCAGGTCAGAGTGCTTTCCGGGCGTTGCCCGTTCGTCTCAAATTCCTTGCTGACGGGACCAATCCCCTGCGGCGGATCCGATTCCCAATGTGCAAGTCTCCCTATTTTGGCATATTCGCACGGATCGCTAAAGTCACATCCTTGTTGATCTGCTCACCAACGATGAATTCCCGCTCTCCCACGAGTGCGAAGCCAGCGCGCTTGTAGGCGCGAATCGCGCGCCTATTTTCGACGTTCGTTCCCAGCCACACATAGGGTTCGGGGCCATCGACTGCCCAGACGATTGCTGCGAGAGTTTCACGCATAAAAATGTTGAACAGACCCGTTCCACGCCAGGCGGGTTCGATATACATCTTCGACAGGTAGACCAGCGGACCATCTCGCTGGGTGCCCTCGATCACGGCATCGACCGGAGCGCCATCATGTACCTCGCCCGGTGTCGGGATGATCGCGAGAGAATAGCCTGCGATTTGCCCGTCCACGCGCGCCACGAGCACGATGTGATTCGGATCCGTAATGAAGTGGTCGAAATGCTCTTCAGAAAGGTTCTTCGCGATGAAGTCCGCAATATCTTCAGCCTCCATGCCCGGCGGGCAGGCGTGCGGGAACAGTCGCCCTGCGAGCTCGGCGACGGTCCTCGCTTCGTTCGGCTGTGCTTCGTCGACGACGACGGCGAGTGGTCCGTCTTCACCGACCACCCAACCGAGCTCGGCGAGCTTTGCCCTGTCCTTCTTATCGAGCTGGTCCGGGACGAGGTTTGCGATCATGTCCGGTCGGCGCGCATCCGTCCGTTCGAGTGCCCGATCACTTCGCCAGCGAGCGACTTTGCCGTGATCTCCGGATGTCAGCACGCCAGGCACGGCAAGACCACGGAAGGTGGTCGGACGCGTGTACACCGGATACTCAAGCAGGCCGCGCTCGCCATGCGACTCTTCACGCAAAGATTCTGGATTGCCAATCATGCCAGGTACAAGGCGCGCAACAGATTCAATGAGCACGATTGCGGCAACCTCTCCCCCGTTCAACACATAATCTCCGAGCGAGTACTCGAACACGTCCATGCCTGATTCCCGGTAGTGGTCTGCCACCCGGGCGTCGATTCCCTCGTAGCGGCCACAGGCGATGATCACGTGGTCGGCTTCGGCTAAATCCCAACAATCAGCCTGCGTCAGCGGTGTGCCCGAGGGCGTTGGGATCGCGAGGACCGTCCGCGATGGGACCTCGTTGGTTCCAGGGGTTTCGCCGTCCGCCGCGCCGGCGACGTCGTCGATCGCCTTCCCCCAGACGTCGGGCTTCATGACCATGCCGGCTCCACCGCCAAACGGAGCGTCATCGACAGTACGGTGGACGTCGTCGGTCCAGTCACGCAGGTCGTGGGCTTGGACGGCGATCAATCCGCGCTCGCGAGCCTTTCCGACGAGAGATAGATCGAGGACGGAGAAAAATTCGGGAAAGACCGAGATGATGTCGAAGCGCATTAGTCGCGGTCCTTGATCTCGCCGGTCTCTTCAGACACCACGAGGTCCTCGAGTGAGAACAGACCCGGAGGCGCATCGATGACCACGCAGTTGTCCTCAAGATCCACCTCTGTCACGATCTCCTTGACGAACGGCACGCGAGTGACCACGCCGTCCTGTTCACGGACCAGCAAGAGGTCGTGTCCGGGCAGATACTCGAGTCCAATAACAGTGCCAAGTTCGTAGCCATCGGGGTCGAGTGCCTCGAGGCCCGTCAACTCGTGTGGGAACCACGCGTCTGGCTCAACTTCGTCCTCGTCGGACTCGACGATGAGTTTCGTGCCGCGTAGCGATTCAGCGGCCGTCCGATCCGAGTATTCTGCAAAGCGCACGTACGTGTTGCCTTTGTATTCGCGACGCGAAGCAACCGTCAATGGGCCCATATCGGCCGGATCTGTCTCTAACATCGTGCCCGGGGCGAGGCGTAATTCTGGAGCATCCGTTCGAAGGTCGAGCCTGACCTCCCCCTTGAGTCCCTGCGCCCTACCAATGATTGCCACAGTCAATTGCACGTTGAATCTCCCATCCCAGTGGTGACCTGCCGGTGCCGGCTTAGAAATATTGTGCCCACAAAGTAAAGGACCCGCCAACCGGCGGGTCCTTTACATTATCTGACTATTGATCGGTTTCGATCACGTCGACGCGTACCGAGCCCTGCGTAGCAAGAGCGCTCACAACCGAGCGCAGTGCCTTGGCCGTTCGGCCGTTACGGCCGATCACGCGCCCGAGATCCTCGGGATTGACCCGAACTTCGAGCAGTTCACCGCGACGATTGTTGCGCGACGAGACCTCGACGTCGTCCGGGTTGTCCACGATTCCACGAACGAGATGTTCCAAGGCTTCGCTCAGCATTAAGCTTCCTCTGCTTCCTCAGCCGGGGTTTCCTCGGCTGCAGCGCCTTCGGCGTCGGCCTTAGCCGCTTCTTCAGCAGCTGCTGCTTCTGCTTCAGCCTTTTCAGCTGCTTCAGCTTCCTCACGGGCCTTGGCCTTGTCAGCACGGCGCTTTTCGGCGTCGTCCTGGACTGCCTTGACGGCCTCTTCGCGGGCCTTGGCCTTGTCGACGATTTCAGGCGTGCGAAGGGTGGATTCACCAGGAAGACCCTTGGCTGCCTGCCAATCACCGGTGATCTTCAGCTGTGCGAGCACTGCTTCCGAGGGCTGTGCGCCAACGGAAATCCAGTACTGAGCACGCTCAGAGTTAATGTCGATCACCGATGGGTCGGTGTTCGGATTGTAGTAACCGATTTCCTCGATCACCCGGCCATCGCGCTTCTTCTTTTGATCAACGACGACGACACGGTAGTGCGGCTCACGGATCTTACCGAAGCGCTTAAGACGAATTCTGACTGCCACTTTAGTGGTCACTCCTATGTTCTACTTTGTGGGTGCGGACCGAGTGCGTGGGAAATCATGCGCCTGATCGTTACCCGTCACTGAGGCTAAGCCGAGTTGAGAGGGGCTCGACATCACCTGAGTACAGTGGTTAATCATGCCAGATCTCGCCGGAAAATGGCAGTGAGATCGGTCAAGATTGCGGTGGTGGTCGTCACCCTGACAGGCTCGTTCCTTCGGCAACCCAAAACCCTTATTTCACACGCATGAAGTGTGGGCATTCGCTGAAAATTCTGACAGTATGAGGGCGCTCGATTGATCGCGGACCTGCATAAACAAAACTGAGGAACATGTCGAAGTCTACTGCTTCTAAGCCTCCGAGGCTGACCACATTCGCGTGGCTGTCTATCGGAGCTGCCGTTGTGACCATCGCCTTAAAGACAGGCGCCTACTTTCTGACCGGATCAGTATCCTTGCTGTCGGACGCGATGGAGTCCGTGGTCAACCTCGTCGCCGCCATCGTTGCTCTCATCGCCCTAACGCTCGCCGCCAAGCCGGCCTCGTCGAAATACACGTTCGGACGAACAAAGGCGGAATACTTTTCAGCAGCTATCGAGGGCGCCATGATTTTCGGTGCCGCCTCACTGATTATCTTCGCGGCAATTCAACGTTTGCTCAACCCACAACCCGTCGACTCGCTCGGTATTGGCCTGTTAATCTCGGCCTTGGCTGCAGTGATTAATGGGGCAGTGGGCTACTACCTCGTTCGCATCGGCAAGAAGTACCGATCAATCACACTTGAAGCGGACGGTAAACACCTGCTCACCGACCTCGTCACCTCGGCCGGCGTCATCGTTGGACTTCTGCTTGTTATGCTCACCGACTGGCATTTCCTTGATCCGATCATCGCGATCTTGGTCGCGCTCAACATTATTCGCATGGGTGTACAGCTGCTGAGCACATCGGTTGCAGGCCTTCTCGACGTCACGTTGCCCACGGAGGAAAACCAGCAGATCATCAAAATCCTGCAGGGACACGTGAAAAAGGACAAGATTTCATTCCACGGCCTTCAGACCCGTCAGGCTGGTCGCCACCGGTTTATCAACGTGGATCTGCAGGTTCCAGGCAAGTGGTCCGTCACCCAGGGCCACGATCTCGCAATGGTCATTGAGGCCGAAATTAACGCCGCACTCTCGGATTCCACGATCGTCATCCACGTCGAACCCATCGAGGATGCGAGCTCCTACGAGGATATTCCCGAGGGCTACATTCCGTTAGATTTCGACGACGATCAGATCGGCTAGGCCGTTACTTCCGGTGTTCATTGACGCGCATGCCGTCAATGAACACCGCTGCCGGGGTGCGAACGGTGCCGATGTTGGCTTCCGGATCTTCGGAATACACCACGACGTCGGCAGGCGCCCCGTCTTGCCAGCTAGGCATTCCGAGACGTTCCCGACCAGCGAATGACGCAGCGGCCATGACGATGTCTGCAGGCATCCCGTCAGCAACAGCGTCGATCAGCTCGTCCGTCAGATTAACCTCGCCGACCTCTTCGGCTGTATCTGACCCCATGAGAAAGTGTGTGCCAGTCTCCACCATGAGTGCCAGATGCTCGCGGCGCTGCGCATCCATGCCAAGCATCCGTTCCTGATAGACCGGGAACTTTGAGGCCGCTTCAGCGAACTCTGGGAAACGACGGACCTGATGAACGGTCGGAGTGATAAGAATGCCGCGATTTGCAGCCTCGAGAAGGTGATCGCGGCTCATGCCCGTTCCGTGTTCAATGCCGTCAACACCAGCATCGAGGAGATCGTCGATCGTCTCGCGAGCAAACGTGTGAACGGTGACTTTGCCACCTGCCTCGTGGACCGCTGCCACCGCATCAACGAGTGCATCGCGCGGCCACAGTGGAGTCAGGTCCCCTACTTCTCGATCGATCCAGTCCCCCACAATCTTGATCCAGCCACCGCTGACGGCGAGCTGACGCAGTGCTTCCGCAGGCAAATCTGCCGGTTTCGTCTCAGTCGCGAGGTAGCGCTCGTAACGCTTGTATTGAGCAATGTGCCGGCCACAGTGCAAGACGCGCGGGAGTCCCTCCACACGCGCGTCGTTTGCGTCCTGCTGACTACCCGCATCACGCACGGCCGTCACTCCCACGCTTCCCAGAATTTCTAACCGGCGTCGTATTTCCTCGATCGCAAGCGGCTCGGGAGTGCGGCTTAGACCGGGGTGCGTATGCACGTCGAGCAAGCCCGGGTACACATAACCAGAGACGCTTTCCGCGAGCGGTGTGGCGTGCGGACGTTCTTTTGTGATCCTCCCATCCACGATCCAAGCCTCGATTGCGTCAGTTCCGCGAAGTGTTCCAGTCAGGTGGATCGTCATGTGTCCGCCCTACTTGAGGAACTTGGCGAGGTCGTCGAGGTTGACTTCTGGCTGTTCAGCCTGTGTGGGTTGACCAAAGGCCGAACCCTTGGTCCTCTCCTCGCGTTCACGCTTGGCTGCGAGCTCCTGCTGGCGCCGCTTAGCCGGATTTCCGGAGCGACCCTTCTTACTGCCCGAACGGTTCTTCTTCCGCTTCGGCTGCGCCTTCGTGTAACCGCCGCCCCCGCCGGGCATACCTGGCATGTTGGGCATACCAGGAACGCCGCCACCGCGACTCATCTGGGTCATGACCTTCTTGGCATCCTCGAAGCGATCCACAAGCTGATTCACGTCGGTGACTGTGGTTCCCGAACCGTTAGCAATGCGCATCCGGCGCGAGCCATTCAATATCTTTGTATTGGCGCGTTCTGCCGGGGTCATCGATTTGACGATGGCCTCCTGGCGGTCCACTTCACGTTCATCGAAGTTCTCGAGCGCTTCGCGATATTGGCCCATCCCCGGAAGCATGCCCATGATCTTCTTCATGGAGCCCATTTTGCGAATCTGGTTAAGCTGGTCCAGGAAGTCGTCGAGCGTGAAATCTCCCTCGACCATCTTCGACGCGAGATCCTCCGCCTGGTCCTCCGACCACGTCTTTTCCGCCTGCTCAATAAGCGTGAGGATGTCACCCATATCCAGAATGCGCGAGGCCATCCGGTCCGGGTGGAAGCGTTCGAAGGCGTCCAGCTTCTCGCCCGTGGAGGCAAAGAGCACTGGCATGCCGGTCACACCACGAACGGACAGTGCGGCGCCACCTCGAGCATCGCCGTCGAGCTTGGAGAGCACGACGCCGGTGAATCCCACGCCGTCCCGGAAAGCCACGGAGGTGTTCACCGCGTCCTGGCCGACCATCGCGTCAAGCACGAACAGGGTCTCGTCAGGGTTCACGGCATCGCGAATATTTCGCGCCTGCTCCATCATCTCCTCGTCAACACCGAGGCGCCCCGCGGTATCAACGACGACGACGTCGAAGGTGTTTTCTTTAGCGTGTTGAATCGAGGATCGCGCCACTTCGACAGGATCGCCCACACCGTTGCCAGGCTCGGGCGCCCACACGTGTACGCCTGCCTGCTCACCAACAACCTCAAGTTGTTGCACGGCATTCGGGCGCTGAAGATCCGAGGCCACGAGAAGTGGACGGTGCCCATTTTCACGTAGCCACCGGCCGAGCTTGCCGGCGAGGGTGGTCTTACCAGCACCCTGCATGCCTGCCAGCATAATCACAGTGGGAGGTTTGGCAGCCCAGTTCAGTTCGCGCGCTTCGCCGCCGAGAACCTCAATAAGTTCATCGTTGACGATTTTGACGACCTGCTGCGCGGGATTCAGTGCCTGCGACGCAACTGCGCCGACGGCCTTTTCCCGGACCGATGCTGTGAATTGGCGGACAACCGGCAAGGCGACGTCGGCGTCCAAAAGCGCACGCCGAATGTCACTGATGACAGCCTCGACGTCCTTTTCTGACAGGCGACCTGCCTTGCGCAGGTTCCGAAGTGAACCGGTGATCCGATCTGACAGCGAATTAAACATGCTTGACCTCTAATTGGGAACGAACTGGCGCCAAGTCTACGCCATGAGCCGCCCCCACCTCAGCGGAAGCGGCGCTCAGCGTACGGCGCTCATGGTTTAGGACAGGAGCGAATCGACGAACTCTTCGGGCACGAACGGCGCGAAGTCGTCAGCTCCCTCACCGAGGCCCACGAACTTGACGGGAACGCCGAGTTCACGTTGCACTGAAATGACGATGCCACCTTTAGCCGTGCCGTCCAACTTGGTGAGCACAATGCCAGTAATGCCTGCGACCTCAGCGAATACCTCGGCTTGGCGCATACCGTTCTGGCCTGTCGTCGCGTCCAGAACGAGGAGTACCTCGCGCATCGGAGCCTGACGTTCCATGACGCGCTTAATTTTGCCGAGTTCGTCCATGAGGCCCGACTTGTTCTGGAGGCGGCCAGCCGTGTCAACAATAACGACGTCGACTTCCTCTTCGAGGCCGACCTTTACGGTTTCAAATGCGACCGATGCGGGATCCGCACCTTCGCGATCGGAACGCACGACGTCAACACCCACGCGTTCGCCCCACGTGCCGAGCTGGTCGGCGGCCGCGGCGCGGAAGGTATCTGCAGCGCCAAGAAGGACGCTCTTGCCTTCCGCCACGAGCAGGCGGGCGAGCTTGCCCACCGTCGTCGTTTTTCCGGTGCCGTTCACGCCCACCATGAGAATGGTTGCAGGGTGCTTCTCACCCTCGTCGCCAACCCCCGGCTCGAGATTAAGGCCGCGGTCCATCGACGGATCGACGAGCTTGATGAGCTCCTGCCGCAAAATATCACGCGCGACCTCGGGATCCGTGGTGCCCCGCACCTTCGTCTCGGTGCGCAGAATGTCCAGGAGTTCCGTGGTGGCATCCAAGCCGACGTCAGCAAGTAAGAGGGTTTCTTCTAGCTCTTCCCAATCTGCTTCCGTGAGGTCCCCACGCGACAGGATCGATAGCAGCGTGCGGCCAAGAGCTCCGCCAGTTGCGAGGCGCCCACGTAGGCGTTCCATTCGGGAACCCACCGGCTCGGGAGCCTCAATTTCAGTGGGTGTCGTGGCTTCCGGGTCGGCCGGCGCCTCTTCCAGACCCGGTAGCGGGACCTTTTCTTCAATAGCTGGGGTGTCAACGTCCTCGACAGCTACGGCCCCGGACGGCTGATCTGCCTCAGCACTCTCTACCTGCTCACGCTTCTCCCACGGGAGTTCCTGAGCGGACGATCGACGATAGCGGGCGATGAGTCCCGCGCCAATCGCGAGGACTGCAACGACGCCAACAACAAGAATCAGAATTTCAGTAGTAGTCACGTCTCTAGTTTCCCGTACCTGGCAAGGTTTGCCAACGTTATTGCGCAGTTAGCTAGGAAGCTCACCCGCGGGGTGGCTCATCATGGTGCCACCCCGCGCCGCCGTCACCGTTTCGGCATGACGTCGATGGCCGCTGCTGTGAAGATTCGAACGCCCGCGGGAAGCACTCGTTCTTCAACGCAGAATTTGTGGTTGTGCGCACCTGCCGGTGAATCCGTCAACATCCGAATGAACGTTGCCTTTCCGCCATTCTTTTGCACCCTGTCCATCATGAAGGCGTAATCTTCCGAACCGGAGGCGATCATCCAGTTGGGCTGGCGAGCCGTCAAGCCCAAGTCGGCGGCGACGGCATCCACGCGCGCCATGAGATCGCGGTCAGAATCCAGAGATATGGACTCGCCCATCCGCACGATCTCGTACTCGAGGTCATACATCTGAGCGGTAGCTTCGATAACCGAGCGTGCCCGAGTTTCCATGTAGGTATTAATCTCGGTGGTGTCCCCGCGTACTTCCATTTCAATGTGCGCCTTGTCGGCGATAATATTGCGACCGCCGTCAATGACCACCTTGCCCACGTTGACGCGGCTCGGCCCGTGCGAGTGCCGCGAAATGGCATAGAGGTTAAGGATCGCCGTCGCCACCGCAGGCGCAACATTTCGGCCCTCTTCCGGTGCTCCGGACGCGTGCGCTGAACGCCCGAAGAAGTTCACATCCAACTTCGTGGTCGCAAGAGCTCCCCCAGCGCCAGAACAAATATCGCCGTCCTGTGCTTTTTCATCCACGTGTTGCGCAAACATCACGTCAACATCGTCCACATGACCATGCGCCACGATCGATTTCGCGCCACGAACGCCTTCCTCCGCCGGCTGGAAGATGATCTTGAGCGTGCCCGACCACCGATCCTTAAGATCCGCGAGTAATTTGGCTGTACCGAGCCCAATGGTGATATGCGCGTCGTGACCGCACGCATGCATCGTGTTGTCATGAATCGAACGGAATCCTTTGACGTTCGGTTCGAAATCGTCGTCCTCGCTCTCATGAATCGGGAGGCCGTCAATGTCGAATCGCATTCCGACCGTCGGCCCATCACCGTTCCTCAGAATCGCCACAGCGCCTGTGAATTGATTCTGAATCTTCTCGAGCCACTCAGGATCTGCGCCTTCGTCGAGTGCCCGCTGGAAAGCGAATTCGTCTTCGTCCTTGGAAGGCAGACCCATACGCTCCTCGGCAAGGCACACATCGGGGCCGTAAAGAACCTCGTAGCCCCAGTCGGTCAGATATTGGAGGATGATCGCCGTCGTTCGATACTCTTGGAAGCCGAGTTCTGGATGCTTGTGGAAGTCACGGCGAAGTTCGACGAGCGTCGGAGTCATTTCCGCAACAGCATCATTAATATCGGCGGCTATGTCGGGCGTAATATTCGTTTCGGTCATTGGTAAACCTTTCTTAGAAGAACAGCGAAGAAGCGAAGTGATCCCAGATAATCGACGTGATGACCATCGTGATGTATGCGGCGATCATGACGGGCGCGGTCCGCTTAACCACATCCATCGGGTTGACGCCGGCCAAGCCAGACACGGCGATGACGACCCCGGCAACTGGGGACATCGAGCGGCCAATACCGGACGCAAGCT